>JBMYXP010000032.1:0-17411 GCA_049608525.1 Winogradskyella sp. | reverse complement strand
GCTTCTCTAAAAACACCACCAAGTCGGCCACCTACATCTTGCCCGTAAAGCAAACATTCTTTGTGTTTTTTCATGAGCTCTTCAACGGCAAATAATGCACAATCTACCATTACCACTTTTTCTGCACCTTCTGGCGAGCGTGTTCCTTTTTCTTCAGTAATTGGTGTTGGTATAAAATCGTTTGTAAATAAATCTTCGGGTTTTGGGTCTTCGGCTTTTAAAGCTTTTTCAAAATCTGCTTTTACTTTCGCTTTCGCAGAATTTTCAATCGTTTCAATTTCTTCGGAAGAAAAACCAGCAGCTACTAATTGTTGTTTTATTACTGGATATGGATCTCTAGATTTTGCCTCGTCTAAATCGTCGCGATACCATTCCATTCTTACTCCAGAAGTGTGATGATTTAATAGCGGTACTTTTGCGTGAACTAAAAATGGTCTGCGTTCTTTTCTAATGGTTTTAATAACTTTTTCGATGGTTTTATAACTTTCTGTAAAGTTTGCGCCATCTATAGTTATGGCTTCAAGACCGTGAAAACCTTGTGCGTATTCAAAAGCATTTTGTGCTCTGGTTTCGGCAGCATTTGCCGAAATGTCCCAGCCATTATCTTGTACTAAATATAAAATGGGCATTTGTTTTAAAGCTGCCATTTGGAAGGCTTCTGCTATTTCGCCTTCGGTAACAGATGCGTCGCCTAAAGAACAAACTGTTATTGGTTTTAGAGAGTTCTCAACTGCGCTCGAACAAGCAGGATTTGTATCCTCGAGCGCAGTCGAGAGGTTATCTAGACCTTGCAATTCTTTATACTGCATTCCCATTGCAACTCCAGTTGCTGGTATGGCCTGCATACCTGTTGCTGAGGATTGATGCGGAATTTTTGGTTTATCGGCATCTTTTAAGCTTGGGTGGCAATAATAGGTGCGACCAGCAGAAAATGGATCGTCTTTTTTGGCTAATAACTGCAACATTAAATCGTAAGGTTGTAAACCAAAAGCGAGTAACATGGCATCGTCTCTGTAATATGGAAAGGCATAATCTTGTGGTAACAATTGCATACCTAATGCGACTTGTATAGCTTCGTGCCCACGAGAGGTTGCGTGTACGTATTTTGAAACTTGTTTAAAATTAGCTTCGTATAACTCTGCCATTGCTTTTGCTGTGCAAAGTTTTGAAAATCCTTTTTCTAGTATTTGCTTTTCCATATCTATATCTGCCAAAGCAGGTCTCTTTTAATTATACATTAAGTATTTGGTTTTATAAACCTTACAGCACTTGGCTGTTTTTTTTGCGTTTGCTTGGTTTGCATTAGGGATTACTCATTAATTAAATCCAAAACATAAAAAATCGAGATTAACAAGCAATTCAACGGTCTGTTTGAGCTCTATCGGCTTTTTCTTTAGGGAGCGAGTAGTAAAAGCCCGACTTTTTTTACGCTTTAAAATCAAAAAAGTAATGCCCAAAATAGATTAAGACAAGTCGTCTTCAATTTTAGTCATCCAACCAAATCTATCGTTAGCGTTTCCTGTTTTAATTGCGTTTAATGTGTTATTAATTGCCATACCAACTGGGCTATTGTTAGAGACATGTATATCTCCTTCTGCCGTGCCAATGCTTTGTATATAGGCTATACCAACCGCTGTACCTGTACCAAAGGCTTCCTCTAAGGTTCTGTTTTTTGAAGCTAGCCTAATTTCTTCTAATGTAATTTTGCGCTCTGTTACGGTATAGTTTATTTCTCTAAGTATTTTTATAACACTAGCTCTTGTAATGCCGTGCAACACAGACCCATCTAGCTTTGGTGTAATAAATTCCCCATCAATTTTGAAGAAAATATTCATGGTGCCAACCTCTTGAATATACTTGTGTTCTACAGCGTCTAACCATAAAACTTGGTCGTAACCTTTTGCTTTTGCTAACTCCGTTGGGCGAATGGCAGCTGCGTAGTTCCCTGCAGCTTTAGCCTCACCTGTTCCACCGCTTGCAGCTCTTATGTACTTTTTTTCTGCCCATAACTTTATGCGTTTACTAAAAAATGGTCCTGCTGGAGATGCCATTATTATAAATTTATAATGTGTTGCAGCCCGCATACCAATAAATGGCTCGTCTGCATACATAAATGGTCTAAGATACAAGGCACTTCCTTCCTTTGGCGGTATCCAATTGCGCTCTAAACCTACGAGTTTTATTAAACCTTCTACAAATAAATTTTCTGGAAAATTAGGCATTCCCATTCGGTCTGCGCTTGCATTTAATCGTTTTGCGTTGTCTTCTGCTCTAAATAGCATTGGCTGGCCTTGATTGTTTACGGTGGCTTTCATACCTTCAAAAATTGCTTGCCCATAATGCAATGCCATTGCTGCAGGATGCGTAGGTATTAATGCCAAAGGCTCTATTCTAGGATTTGTCCATTCTCCGTTTACATAATCGCAAATAAACATGTGATCTGTAAATGTAGTTCCTAAAGGAATATTATCAAAATCTAGCCCATCTACTCTAGATTTTTCTACTTTGGTAATACTAATTTTATGTGACATTTACTGTGTTTTTATTGTTTCTACAAATGCAGTCATTTATTATATTTCCCTATTGACATCAAATTGTTCAAAATAATCTGCGACTCGCCTTACAAAGCTTCCTCCTAAAAAACCATCGACTACACGATGATCAAAAGATAATGATAAATACATTATACTCCGTATGGCAATTTCGTCACCTTTTTCTGTGGTAATAACTTCTGGTCTTTTCTTTATAATACCGAGTGCTAAAATGGCAACTTCTGGTTGGTTAATTATTGGGGTTCCCATAACGCTTCCAAATGTACCTACATTAGATATAGTGAAAGTACTGCCTTTAATATCGTCGCCAGATAATTTATTTGCTCTTGCTTTGCTTGCGAGTTCGTTTACGCTGGCCGCTATAGTTTTTAAATTTTTTGTATCTGCATTTTTTACTACTGGTACAATTAAATTTCCGCTTGGTAAAGCAGTTGCCATACCAATATTAATCGCTTCCTTCACAATTATATTACTGCCATCTACCGAGGCATTAATATTTGGGAAGTCTTTAATCGCTTTAGCTACAGCTTCTACAAACAAAGGTGTAAACGTTAAGCGTTCTCCATATTTGTTTTGAAAAGGAATTTTATTTGCCTGCCTCCAATTTACCATATTGGTTAAATCTGCTTCTACATAAGCCGTTACATGTGGCGAGGTATGCTTAGAATACACCATGTGATCGGCAATCATTTGCCGCATGCGATCCATCTCTATAATTTTGCCTGTTCCTTTATTGAAATTTAATTGTGGTATGCGGTATGCTGTTGGGTCTTGTTTTGGTAGAGGTTGTGCAAATTTATAAGGTCTGCCTTCTTGTATATAATTGAATACATCACTTTTACGCAATCTCCCTTCGTGCCCTGTTGCTGGTATGCGTGCTAATTCTTCAAAACTTATATGATGCTTTTTTGCTATTTGCACTATAAGTGGTGAAAAAAAAGTGTTTGAGTTTGAAGTTGAAAATGAAGTTGAAACTTGCTTTTGAGTTATTTTGTGCTGAGTTTGATGCTCTTTTTTTTCTTCATTTTGAATTTTTGAGCTCGAGCTCTGGCTTGAGCTTGAATTAGATTTCGACTTTAATGTTACCGTTTCCGAAATTTCAAGAATTGCGATAACCTCGCTAACTGGCACGACATCTTTTGCCTTAAATAGGGTTTTTACTAAAGTACCAGACGCTGGTGCTGGCACTTCGTTATCTACTTTATCTGTAGCAACTTCTAGTATAATATCTCCTTCATCAAATGTATCTCCTTCATTGATTAACCAGTTGATAATAGTCCCTTCGGTAATACTTTCGCCCATTTTGGGCATTGTTAATTCAAACTTATTCAAGGCTAACTTATTTTTATTTCTAGAAATAAAGATACATCATATTAAATATTACATCACTAAAATCTTAATTATTAAACATATAAAGGATCTTATCCTTTTATTTTATACTTTTAGAGTTTATTTTCCTTTTTATAACTAAATTTAAACCCTTAATAAGGTATTTTTTTTATGACACAAACATTAGATAAAATAGACACACAAATACTAACATTACTTCAAAAAAACAGTAATAGAACTACTAAAAGTATTGCGGAAGAATTGAACATGACTACATCGCCGATATTTGAACGGATTAAAAAATTAGAAAAACAAGGTTATATAAAAAATTACGTTGCGGTGTTAAACACAAAAAAAATTGGCCTAAAACTGACCGTTTTTATCGGCATTACCCTTCAGGGGCACACACGTAGTTATCTTGAAAAATTTGTAACCGAAATAAATAATTTTCCTGAAATTGTAGAATGCCACCGCATAAGCGGAAATTTTGATTATTTATTAAAATTAGTAGTTGCAGATATTGAGGCTTACGAAACGTTTATTATTTCAAAATTAACATTACTTCCTTACTTAGGTAATGTGCAGAGTTTAATTACGTTATCGACTAGCAAAGACACTAATGAGGTTGATTTAACACCTATTACAACTTAAAATAAATGACCTAAAACGTTCGTTTTTCTTTTATAAAATTACGACATCTTTATCCTCAGAATACTAACATTATTTCTTAAAAACTTCGCGCAACGTTTTATAAACATCATCTTGTATTTTAAGGTTTTTTGGCACTTCTCGAAGTGGCTCAACTTCTTTTAAACTCTCATGACAATCTGTTGGTAACTGTTGGTATAACTGCGTGCCTTTGGTTTTCCAAGCTATCATTTCGTCGCTAACTTGTTTAATTACTTTTGCAGGATTACCAACAACTAAACTTCGCATTGGAATAATAGTTTTGGCTTTTACAAATGCCATAGCACCCACTATAGATTCGTCTCCAATTTCGGCATCGTCCATAATTACGGTGTTCATTCCAATTAGGCAGTTTCTACCCAAATTTGCTCCATGAATTATTGCTCCATGGCCAACATGTGCACTTTCTCTTAGTGTTATTGATTTACCAGGAAACATGTGTACTGTGCAATTTTCTTGTACGTTAACACCATCTTCTAAAACAATTTGCCCCCAATCTCCACGAATAGCAGCACCCGGACCAATATAACAATTCTTACCAATAATTACATTGCCTGTAACAGCCGCCAAAGGGTGCACAAAACTGGATTCGTGAACAACTGGTGTGTAGCCTTTGAATGAATAAATCATAATAATCCCCTTTTAATTTCCCCTAAGGGGAAAAACTGTTGTGTTCTTACTGTTGTATTTTTATTCGTCTGTTTTTGCGTAATCTATTCCTTCCCTTTGGGAAGGCTAAGATGGGATTCTTATTTAAACCCTTTCAATTTCTCTTTTGTGAAATCTGAAAGTACTAATCTTCCACTAGTTTGGGCACGCTCTGCTAAAAGTTTGTCCCAATTATCTGTGCCTTTCCAAAATACTTTTTTCATTTCTAACATAGCTTCTGTATTGTAGGTACAAAGGTGTTCTGCTGTTTGTTTTACAGCTTCATCTAACGCTTCTGTGCTTTCAAAAACATGTGTAAATAGTCCTTTTTGTTTTGCCCAATCTGGTGGATAAAATGAATTAGCGTCTATGGCTATTTGCGACATTGCGCTAAGCCCTATTTTTCGCTCTATTGCCGGCCCAACCACAAACGGGCCAATACCAATATTTAGTTCGCTTAACTTAATGGCTGCGAATTTTGAGGCCATACAATAATCTGTTGCTGCTGCTAAACCAACTCCACCACCTACTGTTTTTCCTTGTACTCTACCAATAATAAATTTTGGACATTTACGCATGGCATTAATTACGTTTGCAAAGCCCGAAAAGAATACTTTACCTGTTGCTGCATCATTGATACGTATAAGTTCGTTAAAACTTGCACCTGCGCAGAATGTTCGGTTACCTCCACTTTTTAAAACGATGACTTTTATAGCATTATTTGTACCAGCATTTGTTATGGTATTGGCGAGTTCTGCCAAAATATCTCCAGGTAATGAATTGTGAGAAGGATGAAAAAATTCTATATATCCTACTTCGTTTTCTATGGTTTGTTTTACGTATGGTTGTGTCATGATTAATGTAAAAGTTAAAATGTAAAAGTTAAAATGTAAAAGCGGAATAGACTTTCATTACTTTAATATTTTACATTTATTATTTTTCGGTTTTTAATTTGGTTAACGTTTCTATTTTTTTTATATAGTTTTTTGAAGTTTTTAAATCTGGGTTTAACTCCAATGCTTTTTTGAAACTTCTTAGTGCATTTTTATAATTTTCTGTAATAAAATAAGCTTCTCCTAAACTGTCATATAAATTAGCATTTTTAGGAAATTCTTCAGTTAAAAATTTAAATACTCCAATGGCTTTTTGGTGTTGTTCTTCATTTAATAAATCGTAACCAAAATTATTTAAATCTCTTATCGCTAAATTATACGTTGTGGTGTCATTTTTACGGGTTTTAAAATTTTGATATGCTTTACTAGGGTTTTCGTTAAAATCTATTCTAAACATTGATGATAAATTGAGTTTAGGATAAGCTATCACCATTGGTTCTATATCTCTAAAAAACAATCTCACCCAATCATTTAATGCTGCATCTGATGTATTATTAACCATAACAATAATTCCATAATTAGAATCTGGGCAAATTAACACACCACTCTGAACCCTGTTAGAAGTTCCGGTTTTAGAATAATAATAACCTTCTTTTTCAGCAAAACCTATATTTTGCCATAAGTAACCAACTTGCTCATCTTCGTCTTTATCTTCAAAAAGTAAGCGCGACGACTCCTTAACCCAAGGTTCATTTTTATTATCAACAAGATATTGCATGTACGTCGCTAAACTTGGTAATGTAGAAATTGCGCCACCAGCTGCACCATAAACTGGGTCGTGATCTACAGGTGCTAAAACATTTCCTTTATATCCATTTATTAATCGCTTTTTATATTTTTGAGATTCGTCGATATAGGTATCTTTCATACCAAGTTCCTTAAAAAAAGTACGCATTTGCTCCTTAAAAGGCTTCTTGTTTACTTGTTCTAAAATGTAGGCTAGCAACTCTGGCCCAAGAGAATTATAAGCATAGACTGTGCCTGGTTTTTTATCTAAGGTTACTGTTTTGAGTTCTGTTAATAAATCATCTATAGAATAATTATCTATTTTATAATCGTAAGTACCACTAGTAACTTTTTCTCTTATAGCTTCAAAACCTTTTGTGAGTTTGTTTTTTAAGCCCATGCTATGCGTTAAAAGATGCTTTATGGTAATTGGCTGCCCATTAAATTCTAAATTTGAATAGTTACCATCTAAATAGTTTCTGATATCATCGTCTAAATTTAGTTTTCCAGATAAAACGGCTTTAGCAATTAACGAGCCCGTAAATGTCTTAGTAATCGAAGCTATTTCGTAAAGCAAACTATCATTAGGTTTAGTATTGCTGCCTTTATCAATTTCACCATAGTAGTTTTGATACATGTTACCAGATTTATAGATGGCTACAGCAAATGAGTTTACATTCCCTTTTTTGATAATGTTTTTAGCAAAAGCATCTACAGAATTAGTTAGCGTATTAAATGCTGTATCTTTAGAAACATCTGTTAGCTGCTGCTTCTTTTCTGAATTACAACTCACAATACATAGTGTTAATAGAATAAGATAAATTTTGTGTTTCATTGATTTATTTTATTGATGTAATTATTTTGAACATCACTAGATTAACTGACGCTAAATCTACGATTTTCTGCCTACGCAGGAATGACAAACCTAGATTAATCCGAATTGCTCAAAATGATGATTAAGGTGCTTTCGTTCTAATAAATACCATTCATATTTATTTAACTCCCCAAAAACCATGTTAGATAATGTAGCATCTGGATGCGTTTTAAAGTATTCTAAATACGCATTGCGTTGCGTTTTAAATTTTTCAATTGCAGTTTCTAAATTATCATGTTTTAAATCATTAAGCGTATCTTTTTCTAATAACGGAAACTGACTGTTTTTTGGAAACTTATCATAATTCCATAAGCTATTATGAACTTTCTCTAAAATCTTTTCTGGTGTGGCAATTTCAAAATCTTGAATTTCTCCTGAAGCAATTTTATAGGTGTACTCTAAATGCTCAATCATGTGTTGCGCAGTCATAATTCCCCATTTTGGTTTGCTTTCTTCTAAAAGTTTAGATAAACATTTATCAATGGTAGTATTAGTCATTTCAACAAAAGTTTCTTGCTTTTTTTGTACCATTGTCAAAATCGTAGCCACAGCAACTAATGGGCTATCTTTATCTGTTTTTTGACTTTCGGGTCTGTTTTCAAAATTAGCATCAAATACCTCAACGTGCCACTTTACAATGCCGCTTGGATGTTCGGCTGAAGCCACATCTCTATCGACTTTTTCTTTACAGGTTAAACGCACATAAATAGTATCGTTATGATATAATGGGCGTAAAAATCGGATACTATCCAGACCATAATTTGCTGCAACTGGGCCTTTGTTGGGGTACACAAATAAGCCAGCTGCTGCTGAAATAATAAAATAACCATGCGCTGTCCTCTTTTCAAATATGCTACCATCTAAAGATGTAATATCGGTGTGTGCATAAAAATGATCCCAAGTTAAATTAGCGAAATTCTGTATATCAGTATCTGTTAAAGTACGCTTGTGCGTTTTCATAGACATTCCTGGCTGAATATCTTCCCAATGGTACTTAAATGGGTGCTGTTTTGCTTCGGTATATTTTGCGTTTTGCTGATAAATTCCAGTAATTTCTGTAAGGGTTGTTGGCGAACCCTGAATAGCAGTACGCTGCAAATAGTGTTTTATACCACGTATGCCTCCCATTTCTTCACCTCCACCTGCGCGCCCCGGACCACCATGAACTAAACTTGGTAATGGCGAACCATGACCTGTACTTTCTTTTGCCATATCTCTATTAATAACCATAATACGTCCATGATGAGATGCCGCATTTACCACATAATCTTTAGCAATTTTGTCGTTATTAGTTGCAATAGAAGAAACTAACGAGCCTTTACCCATTTGAGCCAAAGTAATGGCTTCGTCTAAATTTTTATAAGGCATAATGGTACTTACAGGACCAAATGCTTCGCGCTCGTGAATTATTGTATTTTGAAACGGATGATCTGCTCTTAATAAAATTGGACTCATAAATGCTCCTTTTTTAGCATCTGCTCCAATGGTTGTAATTGCATCTATACTTCCATAAACAATTTGTGCTTCTTTAGCTAAATCATTTACTGAATCTCTAACGGCTTGCACTTGTTGTTGACTCACTAAAGCTCCCATTCTTACCTCCTTCAATCTAGGATCACCAATAGTAACTTTATCTAATGCTTTTCCTAATTGAATTTGAACGTCTTCCACTAAATTTTCTGGAACAATAATACGTCTTATTGCTGTACATTTTTGCCCAGCTTTTACCGTCATTTCTTTTCGAACCTCTTTAATAAACAAGTCGAATTCTGGTGTTCCTGGTAGGGCATCTTCTCCTAATATTGAAGCGTTTAACGAATCTGCTTCCATAGTGAATGGCACAGATTCTTTAATTAATCTTGGATGCGCTTTAAGCAATCTTCCTGTTTGAGCAGAACCTGTAAATGTAACCACATCTTGAGATTCTACAGTATCTAAAATTGTTTTAACTGTACCATTAATAATTTGCAATGCGCCTTCTGGTAAAATACCTGACCCAATAATTTCTTTGGCAACTGCTTCTGCTAAATACGATGTTGTTGGTGCTGGCAGAACAACTGCCGGCACACCTGCCATCCAATTTACTGCACATTTTTCTAACATGCCCCAAACTGGAAAGTTAAATGCGTTAATATGTACTGCAACACCTTTTTTTGGCACCATAATATGATGGGCCATAAAACGACCTCCACGAGACAAATCTATAGCATCTCCTTCTACATGATACGATTGATTGGGGAATAATTTTCTTAGAGAAGCATTTGCAAACAAGTTGCCAAAACCACCTTCAATATCGATCCAACTATCTACTTTGGTTGCACCAGTTCTGTAACTTAGTTCATAAAACGCTGCTTTTCTTTTTATAAGGTAAAACGCTAGTTTTTTTAGCATATTACCTCGTTCTTGAAAGGTCATTTTGCGAAGCACTTCACCTCCTTTGGTCCTTCCGTAGTTAAGGATTTCGGGGATATCTAAACCCTCAATGGCAACGCTTGTAAAAGCTTCTCCAGTTACAGCGTCTAAAATTGGTGTACCTTCTTCTTTTCCTGTTGTCCATTGTCCTTGAACGTAGTGTTGTATTTTTTTCATATCAAATGCCTGCGCAGGCAGGTATCTTTACTTGTTAATTCTAAACTCTCGATTATCTAAATTCCAATTGACACTTAAATCAGACCAACTTGGATTCATTTCTTCAATTAACTTGATTTTCCAATCTCTTATCCATTTCTTGAATTATACTTCTCTATTTTTAAATTCTTCGAAATAAATAAGGTTTTCACAATTATATTTTGCTGTGAAAGATTCTGGATAAATCTTATTTTTATGTTCTCTTACTCTTTCTTCAATATTATCTGTTACACCAATATAAATTACTCCATTTGGTTTATTTGCCATTATGAAGACGTACCAATGTTTCATTTTTCTTAAATATAAGATTCCTGCCTAAGTAGGAATTCGTTCAATAATAGCTGCATACCCTTGACCTACACCGATGCACATGGTAATTAACGCATATTTTTTATTTTGTTCTTGCAATTCTAAAGCCGCAGAATAAGCTACTCTTGCGCCAGTAACACCAAGTGGATGGCCGATGGCTATTGACCCTCCATTTGGGTTTAATCTTGAATCATCATCAGCTAAACCCCAAGCTCTTGTACATGCTAAAGCTTGCGCAGCAAATGCTTCGTTGAGTTCAATCACATCCATATCGTCCATGGTTAACCCTGCTTTTTCTAAGGCTTTATTTGAGGCTTTAACAGGGCCAATTCCCATAATTCTTGGTTCTACACCAACGACTGCAGAACTTACAATTCGGGCTAATGGTTTTAGGTTGTATTTTTTTACTGCAGCTGCTGATGCTATGATTGTTGCTGCGGCTCCATCATTTAACCCAGATGAGTTTCCTGCTGTTACGCTTCCTCCTTCTTTTTTAAATGCTGCTCTTAATTTTCCTAAAATGGCTAAAGATGTATTTGGTTTTACAAATTCATCTTTTGAAAATTGAATGGGATCTTTTTTGCGTTGGGGAATTTGAACTGTAACTATTTCTTTGGCAAGTCGTCCATTTTCTTGTGCTTTGGTTGCTTTCATTTGGCTCCAATAGGCAAACTTATCTTGGTCTTCTCTTGAGATGTTATATTTTTCTACAAGATTTTCGGCAGTCTTACCCATGCCGTCTGTGCCATATAATTTTTGCATTTTAGGATTGATAAATCTCCAACCAAAAGTAGAGTCGTATAG
The DNA here is from genome assembly GCA_049608525.1 of Winogradskyella sp. Classification (GTDB taxonomy): domain Bacteria; phylum Bacteroidota; class Bacteroidia; order Flavobacteriales; family Flavobacteriaceae; genus Winogradskyella. Next base: position 5,961 of record JBMYXP010000032.1, on the reverse strand, counting down.
TTTAGAATCACCACCAAATGCCGATGATGGTTTTGCCATAACATAAGGGCCACGCGTCATATTCTCCACTCCACCAGAAATAAATAGGTCTCCATCGCCTGCTTTTATGGCTCTGTTTGCATGGATTATTGCCGATAAACCAGAACTACAAAGTCGGTTTACTGTTTCGCCAGGTACGGTAAATGGTAAGCCTGCCAGTAGAGATGACATTCTTGCAACATTACGATTATCTTCTCCTGCTTGGTTGGCACAACCCATTATAACATCGTCGTAAGCTTCCTTTGGTATATTTGGGTTTCGTTTTACAATTTCTTCGATAACTAATGCTCCTAAATCGTCTGTTCTTACAGCAGATAATGTGCCTTTGTAGTTTCCTATTGGTGTTCTAATGCCGTCTATTATGTATGCTTCTTTCAAATTAAAAATTTTAATGATAAGTTTTAAATGTATAATGTAAATGTAAAAGGATAAATTTTAAATGTAAAATGTAAAAGAACCACAACGCTCACCTTTTAAATTTAAAATTTTACATTTTTCGGTTTTAAATTTTACGGTTTTACGGTTTTACATTTTACTTTGTGTCGTTTTTATACTCGATGTAAATATTGCTACAAGCTCATTACATTCTTTTAATATTGGTTTGAATTTTTCTTTATCAATTATTAAATCTGATTTTTCAAGAATCTGTAAATTAACTTGAGACTCTCTTAATTCTTTTAAACATATTTTCATTTTATGAATAAAATCTCTTTTTGATTCTGCTCCTTGAGCTTCACCATAATTTAAAGCGGAAGATGTTACCGAACGAATTAATTGTTTAATAAGATGCTCTGATGCAAAACTTTTCTTAAATAAATCTACATTCGAAATTATTAAAGCTGAAAAAGAGACTAATCGTTCTTGTAAATTATATGTTTTGTTACTTTTCACTTTAAAATTTTATATTTTTCGGTTTTACATTTCATTTCTAGTCTTCCCAATCTTTTTGGGTACGATAAACCACACCTTTAAATAGTGCTACTAGTTCATCACCACGTTTTACTTCAATGATATTAAATCCTAGTTTATTTTTTACGGTTTCAATTACAGATTCTGCCACCAGATAATCGCCTTCATTTAATGCTTGTATATGATTGATGCTTGTTTCTATAGAAACGGCATATTTACCATGTGTATTAGCTGCAAAGCCAAATGCTGTATCTGCTAATGAATAACTGATTCCGCCATGTGCTTTGCTCATACTATTTAGCATTTCCTTTCTTATAGTCATTGCTACTTTACAACGACCTATTTCGCATTCTAGAATTTCTATTCCTAGCCAAGTGCTGTATGCATCTTGAGAAAGCATTTTATATGGAATTTGTTCTCCTTTCAATGGAATTAAAAATTTTAAATGAAAAATATAAAATGTAAAAGTGAGCAATAAACTACTTTAAACTTTGAACTTTGAACTTTTACATTTTTCGGTTTTACGTTCTACATTTCGAAAAACACCTTGTTCTCTTTATTCATTCTGCGCAATAACGGACTACAACGGTACCTGTCTTCGTGATACTCATTATATAATTCGTCTAATTTTGAAACACACCAATCTATACCTATCTCGTCTGCCCAAGCCAATAATCCCTTTGGGTAATTTACACCTTTGGTCATGGCATTATCAATATCTTCTGCTGATGCGATGTTTAAAAATAAAGCATCTGCAGCTTCGTTGATGAGCATAACTAGGACTCGGTTGAAAATTTGTTGTTCCAACTTTTCATCACGAAATTCCTTCGTTTTACTCGGAATGACAATACGATTGTTTTCATCATAATTGTAATACCCTTTACCAGATTTACGACCTAGATATCCTGCTTCTGCAAAACGCTTTTGTGTAAAAGCTGGCTTGTATCTGGGATCGAAATAGAACGCTGTAAACACCGTTTCTGTTACCGTATAATTGACATCATTACCTATAAAATCCATCAATTCAAATGGGCCCATCTTAAAGTTTCCAATAGTTTTTAATGCACTATCTATAGTTGCAAAATCGGCTATGCCTTCTTCGTAAATCCGTAAGGCTTCACCATAAAATGGACGTGCAACTCTGTTGACTATAAATCCTGGTGTGTCTTTGGCAACTGCCACAGTTTTTTTCCAGTCAGAAATAGTTTGAATCGATTTTTTAAGAACTTCTTTTGAAGTTTGAATTGCCGGAATTACCTCAACCAATCTCATTAATGGCGCTGGATTAAAAAAATGAATACCTACACATCGCTCTGGCTTTTTGAGTGATGCCGCTATTGATGCAATTGATAAGCTTGATGTGTTTGACGCTATTATACAATCTTCTGCTACATAACTTTCGAGTTCGGAAAATACTTTTTTCTTAATGTCTAAATTTTCAATAATAGCTTCAATAGTAAGGTTTGAATCTGCTAAATCTTTTAGGTTTTTAACGTAAGTGATGTTAGATTGAATTCTATTTTTTTCATCTGCGTTTAGTCGTCCTTTTTCTATGAGTCGGGCTAATATTTTTTGAAGACTTACTTTTGCTTTATCTAAAGCGTTTTGATTGGTATCAAATAACTTTACTTTACAACCAGCGGTTGCAGCAACTTGTGCTATACCGCTTCCCATTGTTCCGCTTCCAATGATTCCTACATTCATATTTATTTTTTTGTCTTCCAACACAGGAAGTTTTTTTAATTAAACTTAAATTTTATAGCCCTATAAGTTTTAAACTACAGACAAGACACCTCAACTAAAATTTCTAAAACGGAAGTTGCCTCACATCTACATTTCCGCCAGATAAAATGACACCTACATTTTTATTTTTAAAGTCTTCTTTATTTTTTAATACTGCTGCAAAAGGCACTGCCGATGAAGGCTCTATAACAATCTTTAGACGTTCCCAAATTAATTGCATTGCATTTATAATTTCATCTTCTTCTACTCTAATAATTTTTTTAACATGCTTTTGAATAATCGAAAAATTACGATCTCCTAAATGTGTTCTTAATCCGTCTGCCACAGTATGAAAACTTGTATTGGTTTCTATTTTACCAGAAATTAACGACCTATACGCATCGTCTGCCTCTGCTGGCTCACCTCCTATTACCTCACAGTTTTTTGAAAAATAATGTGCTGCCAAAGCTGTACCCGCAATTAATCCTCCTCCTCCAACTGGTGTTAAAATGACATCTAAATTTGGTTGTTCTTCTAACAGCTCAATTGCCACTGTACTATTACCATAAATGACCTCATCTTGATTTGAGGGATGCAAAAATATTGCTCCTTTTTCTTCTTTTACCCTATTGGCAGTTACTTCTCTAGCTTGTGGTGTAGATTTGCATTCTATAATTTTACCTTCGTAAGTTTTTACAGCATCTTTTTTTACTTGTGGTGCATTTTTGGGCATTACAATATAGGCTTTTATACCTAATTTTTGAGCTGCTAAAGCTACTGCTTGTGCAAAATTACCTGAAGAATGCGTTACAACACCGCATTGTTTTTCTCTATCTGAAAGTGATAAAATAGCATTGGCGGCACCTCGCATTTTAAAAGCTCCCATTTTTTGAAAATTTTCACACTTAAAAAATAAATGACAACCTGCCTTTTCATTTAACAATTGTGATGTTAAAACAGGTGTGTTATGAATAAATGGTTTTATTCTGTTGTGGGTTTCTATGAGAGTTTGTCTATTCATATTTGTGCTCTGTACAAAATTGCAAAAAGCAATTTTACCAGAACTGACCTTAATTTAATTACCCTTAAAATTTGGTTGACGTTTTTCTATAAACGCAGCAACACCTTCTTTGTAATCTTCGCTTTGTGCAGCTTCTATTTGTAATTTTGATTCTAAAGCCAATTGCTGTTCTAAAGTATTGGTCATAGAATTATTAAATAATACTTTAATCATACCTAATGCTTTTGTTGGCATATTGGCTAGTTTCATGGCTAAGGTGTTTATGGTTTCTTCAAATTCTTCTAAAGATACGCACTTATATATCATACCCATTTTTTCTGCATCTTCTGCGCCAATTTTATCGCCTAACATTGCTAAAGCTAATGCTTTTTGAAAACCAATTAGTCGTGGTAAAAAAAACGTGCCTGCACTATCTGGCACTAAACCTATTAAACTAAAGGCTTGTATAAAATTTACTTTTTGGTGAGCCACAACTATGTCGCAGGCCAAAGCTATGTTTGCTCCTGCACCAGCGGCAACACCATTAACTGCTGCAATAATTGGCTTTTTTATAGAGCGTATCCTAGTAATAATTGGGTTGTAATGCTCTTCTAATATTTTTTTGAAACCTGGATTTAAGTCTGAGTCTGTAACCTCTTTTAAATCCTGACCAGCACAAAATGCTTTTCCATTTCCTGTTAATACAATAGCCCTTACTTCTGTGCTAGACTCGCATTCGTCTAAAATACATTGAAGACTAAAAGCCATTTCGCGATTAAAACTATTAAACACCTCTGGCCTATTTAGCGTTATTGTAGCTACTTTATTTTCAATTTTTAAGTGTATGCTTTTGGTCATAATTTTATTTTTATCTGTCATTACGAAGCCTTTGGCTGTGGCAATCTGTTTATATTTAGTTTTAATGATACGATTTTGTCTTCGTAATAATGCTTTATTTCAAACATTTAAAATAATCGAATGGCTCTTGGCACGCATCGCATTGAAATTGTGCTTTACAAGCTGTTGACCCAAACTGACTTACTAATCTTGTATTTTGAGAGCCGCAATGTGTACATTTTACTAAACGTTTACCATTAAGCAATGCCTCTTTATCGGCATTGGGCTTTAAGGGTGCTGCTATTCCGTAATCCTCGAGTGCTTTTCTTCCTCTTGGGGTTATCCAATCGGTGGTCCATGCCGGATGCAGAATTAAATCTATCTTAGATGCGTAACCCGCTTCCTTTAGTGCTTTTTTAATATCATCTCCAATAACATCCATTGCAGGGCAACCACTATATGTTGGTGTAATTTCTACATTAACAACATTATTAACAACCAAGGCCGAACGCACCACTCCCATATCCATAATTGAAAGTACAGGAATTTCTGGGTCTGAGACGTTTTCTAGAATCTCAATTAGTTTTTTGTCTATGTTTTGTTCTGTTGATATCATCATACTGTGGATTGTAGATTAACGATTTTTGATTATTGAAGTTGCCACCTATACTTCTAAAATCTTAAATCGTAATTCTCTATTCATTAATCCTTTTTCTACCATTCCATGTTAGGATATGTGCGCTGCATGTATTGCAAATCGCTTAATAAATACCCTAAATGTTCTGTATGAACACCTTCTTTTCCTCCTTTTTGAAAATACTTTGACTCTGGTGTTTTGAGTGTTGCTTCTTCTAAAAGTGCTGTTACGCTTTTATAATACGCTTCTTTAAGTTTAGTTACATCTACACCGATTTTTTCTGCAACCATAGCTTTATCTGCTTTGGTTTGATGAAACAATTCGTCTGTATAAGTCCACAATACATCAATGGCTTCTTGCATTTTTTCTTTACTCTCTGTTGTACCATTCCCTAAACGCTTTACCCAATCTGACGAAAAACGCTCGTGATAACTCACTTCTTTTATACATTTATTAGCAATTGCAGACAATGTTAAATCTGTACTTTTCTGTAATTGGGCTAAAAATGCTAAATGGTACGCATCAAATAAAAACTGCCGCCCAAGTGTAAACGCAAAGTTAGTATTTGGCTGTTCTACCAATAACACATTTTTATATTCTCGCTCTTTACGAAGCATTGCAATATCATCTTCGGTTCTGCCATCTCCTGCTATTTTTGATGCGTATTGAAAATAACTACGTACTTGCCCAAATAAATCTAATGACATATTGGTACAAGCAATGTCTGTTTCTAAACTTGGTCCATGACCACATAACTCTCCTAGTCTTTGCCCAAGGATAAGACTGTTGTCTGCGATGCCTAGTATGTAATTGTATA
>JBMYXP010000031.1:0-18212 GCA_049608525.1 Winogradskyella sp. | reverse complement strand
TTGCTTATGTTTTGAATTATGAAGACAAATCGAAAAAACTATACTTTGTTGTAGAGACAAAAGGTAAAGATGAAGAAAAGTTAGATAAAGAAGAAAGGCAAAAAATAAAACACGCAGAAAAGTTTTTTGGAGATACAGTGAAAATTAAATTCAAAACACAATTCAGCAATAAAAAAATAGAAAATTTAATCCGAGAAATTATAGTTGAAAAATAGCCAACGCTAAAAGCCATACACATTTGCAATTACTCACGGGTTTAAAATTATTTTTTGGTGTTCGTGAACTTGGTTTCGCTTCATCCAACACACAAGCCCAAAATTGCAGGCAGCGTATGTCTTGCCAACGCTCACATTTGAACTAAATAACAAACATCGGAAAACTAAACTGAATGAAAAAAGCACTACTTACAGCAACGTGTATAAAACATAGCTATTATAGGCTTTCCGAGAGGTTTTTGTATATTTACAAAGTACGCCAAATTTTTTATTTGGTTATATTTAGAAAAGAAAATTAAACATAAAAATAAAAAATTCGGCTCGTGCTAAATCCAAAAAGTAAGCGTTTATTTATACGCTACTTTTCATATACAGAACCGATAAGCGTAACCACAAAATCAGTTTTTTTTCACTCCCTAAATTTAAAATAGCACCACATTTTTTCATAATAAATAAGATTTTAAATGTTGTGATAATTTAAAATCTTATTTATTAATAGTTATGCCAAAAAATTACTTTAGGAATGTATTTAATGTTTTAGGTTTCATACGATTGTTAAAAAATGTAATCAAATAAATTTTGTTATTAGTACTATCTTCTTTGTAAAACAAAGACACATTTTTATGATTTTTCCCTTTTCTAACATCAAGTTTTTTATTTGCGAAGGGATGAACAACGCTTTTATTTTTTTTAATTTTTTCTAATAACGCATTAGTTAAATCTTTAAATTTTTTCATCTCTTTTTTTGTCCATCTATATTCAAGATTTTAAAAAAATTATTTATATGTTATAATAGCTAAGTTAGTCCCAAACTATTTCCATTTCTATATACCGTAGGCATCGTTAATTTCTTTCATCAGATCTTTGTGGGATGATGTATTTTGGTTTTCAATATCTTTTAAACCAGCTTTAATTAGTGCTTTTTCTGTATTAGAAATATCTTCAGCCCATTCATTTGAGTTAGAAATATTAGTTTTAATAGCATTTAGTTTCGTAATAATGGCTTAGTCTTTAAGACTCACCAACCATTCCATTAACTTGTATTTCTCTAATTGAATATCCATACTATAATTATTTACTCTTGTAAATATAAGACTTATAAGACTACTGCAAACTACCAACCATATTCTCGGGTTTTACCCATTGGTCATAATCTTCAGCAGAAACGTAACCTAAATTAATAGCTTCTTCTTTTAATGTTGTTCCGTTTTTATGTGCTGTATTAGCAATTTCGGCAGCTTTATAATATCCAATTTTAGTGTTTAATGCCGTTACTAACATTAAGGAGTTGTTTAACAACTCTTTTATAACTCCATGGTTGGGTTGTATGCCTGCGGCACAGTTTTCTTCAAAACTCACACAAGCATCTCCAATAAGTTGTGCAGATTGTAAAATGTTTGCAGCCATCATTGGTTTAAAAACATTGAGCTCGTAATGCCCTTGTGTACCACCAACGGTAATTGCCACATCGTTACCCATAACTTGTGCGCAAACCATTGTTAAGGCTTCGCATTGTGTTGGGTTTACTTTTCCTGGCATAATAGAACTTCCAGGTTCGTTTGCAGGAATTATAATTTCGCCAATACCAGATCGTGGGCCAGAAGCCATCATTCGTATATCGTTTGCTATTTTATTTAATGCTACTGCGAGTTGTTTTAAAGCTCCGTGTGTTTCTACAATAGCATCGTGTGCTGCTAAGGCTTCAAATTTATTGTCGGCAGTAATAAATGGCAAGTTTGTAAAATCTGCAATATATTTTGCGACTAAGACATCGTAACCTTTTGGTGTGTTTAGACCTGTACCAACAGCAGTACCGCCTAAAGCTAACTGACTTAAATGTGGTAATGTGTTTTCTAAAGCTTTTAATCCAAAATCTAATTGCGCTACATAGCCCGAAAATTCTTGGCCTAAAGTTAACGGTGTGGCATCCATTAAATGTGTGCGCCCAATTTTTACTACATTTTTAAATTCTGAAACTTTACTTTTTAAAGTATCTCGCAATTTAATAATCCCTGGTATTGTAGTTTCTACAATTTTTTTATAGGCTGCAATGTGCATACCTGTAGGAAACGTATCGTTAGAGGATTGCGATTTGTTAACATCATCGTTTGGCTGAATGGTTTTTTCACCTTCGCCAATAACATGCCCAGCAATTTGATGTGCTCTGTTGGCTACAACTTCATTTACATTCATGTTACTTTGCGTACCAGATCCTGTTTGCCATACGACTAACGGAAACTGATCGTTGTGTTTGCCTTCCAATATTTCATCGCAAACTTGAGCAATTAAATCGCGTTTTTCTGCGGTTAAAGTTCCGAGTTCGCAATTTGTAAATGCTGCTGCTTTTTTTAGATAAGCAAAGCCATAAACAATTTCTAATGGCATAGATGCTGGTGCACCAATTTTAAAATTATTACGAGAACGTTCTGTTTGTGCACCCCAAAGTTTATCGGCTGGCACTTTAACATCTCCCATGGTATCTTTCTCTATTCTGTACGTCATAGTATTATGGTTTTAAGAGTTTCAAAATTACAGAATTTTAATCTCTTATAGTAAAATTAATACTGGTTTTTGAATGTAAAACGCACCAATGAAAATAGGTCTGTTTTTTTAAAATTTAACCCCAAACTTAAAGCCTAATGAAAAGTTGAAATGGCTTGATTTGCTTTCTATGTAATCGTTTGTAAAAAACAGAAAATTATCGATTAATATTAATCGATCTGTATCAGTATTATAGTTGTGGTTAGGGTTTTTAATAGATTTTAATCTTAGACCAAAGCCTGTATATAGATCTATAAATAAATGCTTACCAATTGGGTAGTTTAGACCATATTTTAGATTAAATACATCTACCAATTTATGTACAAGTAATGTTTCTTCTATACTATGATTAATGTTTTCATTAATCGTTCTTACATATCTTATATTATTTGTAAATTGGTGGCGAATAAAACGTGCCTCTAATCCTATATATTCATTTAATTTGGGGCTGTTAAACACCTTGATAAGGTTATAATATTTGAGTTCGTATCTAAACGATCTGCCTTTATTCTTAATAACAGATTCATCACTATTAACTCGTAATGGCTTGGTGTATATTGTGCCATATTCCATACTAAAACTCATTTGGTTTGTAAACAAATATTCGCCTCCAATAGTTAGCATAGGTTGGGAGAACACATCTAATGCTCTTAATGGAGATGTGTATATAAAAGTTGTATTTTTAGTAAGTGGATGTAATTTTTTATCAGAAATATAAAACGAATTATTAACAGCGTCTAACTCAAACCTTAAGTTTCTTTTGTAAGTAAAACGCTTGTCATTTGTTAGGTCTATTAACATACCTACTAATCCGTAAGTTTGAAATAGATTTAGGTAAAACATTCCAGAAAGTCTTCGCTTAAAACTAAAATCTGTCGAAATAGAATCATTAGACAACCTTAGTTTTAATGAATCTTTAGAGCGTTTAGGGTGAAGTGTAACAATTGCATTATCAGCATTTTGCGTTTCATTATTTAAGGTTACATTGGTGTTTTTTGGTGCATAAATATTAACTTTTGTTTCCTTAGTATTAAGTAGTGTGGCACAAGAAGAAAATAAAAATAACAACACTAATAAGCTATATGTTTTTCTCATACAAAACGGTTTATACACAAGATGCAAAATATACTGAATGGTTGCGCAAATTTAATTGTATTTTGAAATAATAATTAATTAGGTGCAATTTCTTTTCTAAACCTGTTTTATACATAACTTTGTTTTTCAACACATTATGTTAAAGTATAATTATGGCTGCCAACCAAGAGATTATTAATAAAATGATAGAAAAACTAGAGTTGCTTTACAAAAAGCAGGCTCAGTTTAATGCTGAAATTAATACACTACGTGAAGCGTTATACCGTTTAAAAACACCAATTGCTGAAGAAAATAGAGAAGAGGAACAACCCGTATTAATTGAAACTCCAAAGGATGAACCTCAAATTGAAGAAATTATAGTACCTGAAACTACTGTTGCAGCACAACCGATTGAACCTTTAATGGAAGTGCCTAATAAAACTCAACAATATGAAACTTACCAAAAACCTATAAAACCTTCAAAATCGAGTTTAGAAAAATTTATTGGCGAAAACCTATTAAATAAAATTGGGATTGCTATTACAGTAATTGGTGTGGCTATTGGTGCAAAATATTCTATAGATAATAATTTAATAAGCCCACTAACTCGTATTATTTTAGGGTATATAATGGCTATGGGTTTACTTGGTTTTGGGTTAAAGTTGAGACAAAAATATGAGGCTTATAGTGCTGTTTTGGTAAGTGGTGCTATTGTAACTCTGTACTTTATCACTTATTTTTCTTACAGTTTATATGAGTTATTACCGCAAATACCAACCTTTATTTTAATGGTCATTTTCACCCTATTTGCCATAGTTGCCGCATTAAGTTATAACAGACAAGTTATTGCTCATATTGGTTTGGTTGGTGCCTATGCTGTGCCATTTTTACTAAGTAATGGTTCTGGTCAAGTAGCTGTATTATTTAGTTATATGGCACTTATTAATTGTGGTATTCTTGTAATTTCATTCAAAAAATATTGGAAACCACTTTTTTATTCAGCCTTTGTAATGACTTGGCTAATTTATAGTTCTTGGTTTTTTGCAGACTATAATACAGATACACATTTTGCACTTGCTTTAATGTTTTTAATAGTGTTCTTTTTAATCTTTTATAGTACCGTTTTAGCTTATAAATTAATTAAAAAAGAAATCTATGTTAAAAGCGATATTATATTATTACTTCTTAATTCGTTTTTGTTTTTTGGGTTTGGTTATGCTATTTTGAGTGGTCACGCTATTGGCGAAAACCTATTAGGGATATTTACAGTTTGTAATGCTATAATTCATTTTGGGATTAGCGCTATAATTTATAAAAAACAACTTGCAGATAAAAACCTATTTTATCTTATTGCAGGTTTGGTTTTGGTGTTTATAACCATCGCAATACCAATTCAATTAGATGGTAATTGGGTAACTTTATTATGGATAGGTGAGGCGGCATTATTATTTTTTATTGGCAGAACAAAAGCCGTTTCGGTTTACGAAAAATTGTCTTATGTATTAATGTTTTTAGCCATTTTTAGTATTATACAAGATCATGGTGTTAATTATTTTGCTTACAAAATAACATTTGCTCCATTATTAAATATTCATTTTTTAAGCTCTGTTGTGTTTATTTCTGCATTTGGTTTTATCTGTTATATTCAGAATAAAACAGATTATATTTCGGCAATTAAGCCTAAAAGTATTTGGCTACGTTCTACTAAATATGCAGTACCAGCGGTATTATTTATATCAATATATGTTGCTTTTCGTTTAGAAATTGAAGCTTATTTTTCTAAACTATACTATCAATCGGTATTAGAAATCCCAGATGGTAAATACACAAGAGACATTAGAGATTACGATTTAACCGATTTTAAGAGTTTATGGGTTTTAAATTACTCCCTACTTTTTATGGGATTATTGTATTATTTCAATCTAAAAAAAGTAAAAAGCAAACTCTTTGGTGATATTATATTTGGAAGTTCTATAATAGCAATATTTGTGTTTTTAATTCAAGGTTTGTATGTATTAAGCGAGTTGAGAGACAGTTATTTAGAACCATCGGAGTATTTTAATACAGGTGTTTTTCATATTGTAATACGATACATTAGTTTTACATTTTTAGCATTTACACTATACACATGTTACCAATTTGTTAAGCAAAACGCTTTAAACACTAAATTAAAATTACTGTTTGATGTTATACTACATATTTCAATATTATGGGGGTTAAGTAGCGAACTTATACAATGGATGGTTATTGGCAATTCTGAGCAATCTTACAAACTCGGTTTAAGCATTCTTTGGGGATTATACTCGTTTGTGCTTATCGCTTTTGGAATTTGGAAAAGCAAACAATATCTACGTATTGGTGGTATGGTTTTATTTGGTATTACGCTAATTAAATTATTTGTTTATGATATTGCACACCTTAATACCATTTCTAAAACCATAGTATTTGTTGCGCTTGGTGTGTTACTTTTAATTATTTCATTTTTATATAATAAGTTTAAAATCCGAATTGAAGATGCACCAAAAAACTAATTTTTTCACTTTAATTTTTATTGTTTTTACTGCGTTTTTAGTAGCACAACAAACCACCTATAACTATAAACGCAACATAGAAGCTATAAACGATAAATGGCATTATATAGCGTTACCAGATGCAATGGTTGGCAAGTTAAAACCCAATTTATCTGATATTAGAATCTATGGAATCACTACTACAAATGATACAATTGAAGCGCCATATTTTGTAGATGTTTTAGCAGAAAAAATAATTAAAAATACTATTGCGTTTAAAATTATAAATACCACAAAAACAGAAAACGGCTATTATTATACGTTTAAAACAGAAAAAGAAGCGAGTTTAGAAACACTAAATTTAAAATTTAATAATCCTAATTTTGATTGGCTAACTACGCTTGAAGGGTCTCATAATCAGTTAAATTGGTTTACTATTTTAGAAGATTATAGAATTATTTCTATTAAAAATGAAAGTACAGATTATAGTTTTTCTAAATTAAAATTTAAACCTACAACATACACGTATTATCGTCTTTTGGTAAAAAGTGATGCGCAGCCAAATTTGGTATCTGCCACTTTAAATAATTTTGAAATAGTAAATGGTAATTATTCAGCCTTCAAAGTTAAAAATATGCAGGCTAAAACTGATAAAAAAGATAAAACAACTATAGTAAAAATTACATTAACTGAACCTTATGCGTTATGTAAATTAAATTTTAATGTTGAAAAACAATTTGATTATTACAGACCTTTTACAATTGAATATGTATCAGACAGTTTAAAAACCGAAAAAGGGTGGAACTACTATTATAAAACCTTATATACTGGCACATTAAGTTCGTTTGAAGCCAATAACTTTAAATTTAGAAGCACAGTTTGTAAAACATTACGTCTTACTATTTATAATAACGATAATGAACCTTTAGCATTAAATACTGTTGAAGCTTATGGATACAAACATAGATTAACTGCTCGTTTTACTACAAACGCAGAATATAGTTTGGTTTACGGCAATAAAAGCGCGACAAAACCAAGATATGATATTCTTAATTTTAAGAAAAATATCCCAAAATCCCTAAATACATTAGCAGTAGGAGAGGAGCAACAAATTGCAACATCTAATACTATTATTACCCCCAAAAGCACTTTCTTTAATACCTATTGGTTGTGGGGAATTTTGGGTATTATTTGCGTATTATTAGCTGTATTTACTTTAAAAATGATGAAAACTATTTAATACCCTATTCATCACTTCAAAATAAGTTATAAAATTTGTTGCTATTATGTTTTAATTTTGAATTTGAATCGAAAAAAAAAATTAACTATATTTTGAATAGTAATTGGTGTTAAAACATAAAGTATCACTAGGATAAAGACTTACTGTACAATCTTACCATCTACCATAGTAAGCTTTCGGTCTGCCATATTTGCTAACTCTTGGTTGTGCGTTACAATAACAAAAGTTTGTTTAAACTCATCTCGTAACTTAAAAAATAAATGGTGTAATTGCTCTGCAGTTTCGCTGTCTAAATTACCAGAAGGTTCATCTGCAAAAATTAACTTAGGGTTATTAATTAAAGCTCTAGCAACGGCAACACGTTGTTGCTCGCCACCAGAAAGGCTGTTGGGCTTGTGAGCTATACGATTTTCTAAACCCAGATAGGATAGGAGCTCTTTTGCACGTTTCTCAGCAGCCTGTTTTGAGGTATTGTTTATAAATGCTGGGATACAAACATTCTCTAAAGCTGTAAATTCTGGTAATAACTGATGAAACTGAAAAATAAAACCAATATTAGCATTTCTAAATTTTGCTAACGCTTTATCGTTAAGCGATTTAACAGACTGATTATTGATAATCAACTCAGTATCCGTTGTATAATCGGGTTTATCTAAAGTACCTAAAATTTGAAGTAATGTTGTTTTACCAGCACCAGATGCACCAACAATAGAAATAATTTCACTTTCCTTAATTTCTAAATCAACACCTTTTAGTACCTGTAAATCTTTATATGCTTTTTGTATGTTTTTTGCTGAGATAATGTTTGCCATAATTATAGTAAAACGAAATTAAAATTCTTTTGTGTTGTTGTATAAAATTAGTTACGAGTTTTAAGCACTAAAGTTAGTAAATAAAATACAGTTAGAAAATCCGTGAGTACTCTTGTAAGCAGTCTATAGACCAGTTATCAGCTTAATCTTTTATCATTAAATTTATCTTAATTTTTCATTTATTTTTTCCATCTTATTAGATAAATCTAACAAATCTGTTAGCAACATGTGTATTGCATCTTCACTCAAAACACCTCTTTTAAGCTCTTGTGGAACTTTATTATTTTTTTCAGCCATAACATCTTTCATATATTGCGATTCGTAGTATTTTTTTAATAGCTCTAAATCTTTTAGAGCATTTTCTAGCAGAATCATTGTATTATTAGATTTCTCAACAACATTAGTGAGTTGGTCTAATATGTTTTCCATTTTTGTAATTCGATTTATTAAAGTATTCATTAGGCTATTTTTTTTTTGATTTGCTTCAATAAAGATTTTTGATAAGTTACTTACAAAAGTCAATTAATTCTATAAATGCAAATATTTTTTTTGTTTTACAAATATTATGGTAGAGTGTGGCTTTAATTACAAGTATTTTACATAATAATAGTTATAGGACAGAAATGGTATTCTATAATATTTGCACTTTTTAGCCATATAGTTGTTTTATTAAAAAAAATAGTATAGTTTTAGTTTTACTAAAAAATAATGAAATGTTAACTCCTCAAAAAGGTAATTTACTAATCGCAGAACCTTCTATAATCGGTGATTTATCGTTTAATCGTGCTGTGATTCTTCTAGCAGATCATAATGCGCTTGGCTCGGTTGGTTTTATTCTAAACAAACCTTTGGAGTATAATTTAAAAGATATTATTGAAAATACTGAGTCTGAGTTACCGCTTTATAACGGCGGACCTGTAGAGCAAGATAATCTTTATTTTATTCACAAATTACCCAACTTAATTCCTAATAGCATAGAAATTTCTAATGGAATTTTTTGGGGTGGAGATTTTAATGTTGTCCTTAAACTTGTTAATGCTAATAAAATTTCTAATGCAGATATTAGGTTCTTTTTAGGGTATTCTGGCTGGGACAAACAGCAATTGCATAACGAGCTACAATCGCATACTTGGTTAGTTTCAGAAAATAGTGATAACAAAGCTATTATTTCTAAAAGTAGCACGTCCTTTTGGAAAGAAAAAATGGTTGCGCTTGGTGGCGACTATTCGATCTGGTCTAATGCACCCGAAAATCCTAGCTACAATTAAGTTAATCTTATTTTAGTGTTTAACTTATTAACCAGTTGTTCTGCAAATTTTGTCGTAAATGTTTTTTTTCGATATTTAGTTATTGGAACTATACCTTGTATAACGTTGGTAATAAATAACTCGTCTGCTTTTTGAAGCTCAAAAGGACTTATTGGTGTTTCTTCAATGTATAAATTAACATCTTTAGCTAATAGTTCTAAAATTTGCTTTCGCATTATACCTTTTAAGCAGCCATCTTCTAGTGGTGGTGTTTTAATTTTATCTCCTTTTACTAAAAAAAGATTACCATTTAATGCTTCAATAACATTTTTATTGGTGTTTAAAACTAAACAATTATCTAAATCGTTTTCTTTTGCATAAATACTACCCATAACTTGCAGGGCTTTATTGTTAGATTTTAATCCCGACAATAATCCTGGGGCTACAAAAAAGTCTTTGTATAAATCGATAACATAAGTAGCATCTTTATTTATGGCATAAAATGCGCTTACATGCGGTTCTGCTACAATAGTATAGTTAATTTTGCTCGTAGTGCTTGGCAAATATTTGCCGCCTTCTCCCCTATCTATGTTTAATCGTACACGTGCCGTAGATTGTTGTAAGTTATTAGCTTCTATGGTTTTAAAAATTTCAGATTCAAGAAATTCCATAGTAAAATTCATAGGTATATCCATACGCATTATACGCATAGATGCCATTAACCTAAAGTAATGGTCTTCCCAAAAAAACAATTTACCATTTACAACTTTTAGTGTTTCAAAAAGTGCATCTCCATAGTTATAGCCTCTATTTTCTGTTGTTAGTATTGGGGTATTACTAGAAACTATTTGTCCGTTAAAATTTACCATAAAAAATCTCGATTTAGTTTTAAAATTAAATCGAGACAAATATATAATAGAATAATTAGTTAGCCGTTAAGCAGAACCTAAAACTTGTTTAAGACTAGAAATTTGATTCATCCAAAGCAATTTTTGGTCTTCAATTTCATCTTCTTCAGCAAAATCTGTAATCATTAAAGAAACATCTTTAGTAATTTCATCGACCTGAATACGAATTTCAAAATAGCAAGTTGCGCCTTCTTCGTCATCTACAAGCCATCTAAATTTAATACGTTCACCACTTTTTTTGCTTAATAATTTAGCTTGCTCTTCAGATCCGTCCCAAATAAATGTAAACAATTCTCCCCTAGAGTTTACATTATCTGCAAACCACTCCGATAAGCCCGAAGGTGTTGCTATATGAGTATATAAAAGCGCTGGCGAAGCCTGTATTACAAACTCCATTTCAAATTTTTCTTTATCGTTCATAGTTGCATTGTATTGTGTGCTCAATATATACAATTATAAGGTAATTAAAGACTTTAAATTAAAATTATTTTTTTTTAGAATGGAATGTTTGCTGTAGTTAAATTTGTTTTTATATTTGCAGCCAAATTAATGGCGAGGTAGCTCAGTTGGTTAGAGCGTCGGATTCATAACCCGGAGGTCACGAGTTCAATTCTCGTTCTCGCTACAAAAAAAAGGCAAACCTATTAGCTAAAATGGGTTTGCCTTTTTGTTTACCAATAAACGGTAATGTTTTACACTAACGGTTATTTAAAATTCGCTATACTAATTTGAGTGCATTTTAAATCATAATTGGCTTTATTTGTTTTAGTAGTTCATTAAAACTCAGCGTTTGCTGCGCACCAGTTGTCATGTTTTTTAAGGTATAGGTTTCCGAGTTTAGCTCTTCTTCACCTACCAAAACTACAAAAGGAATATTGCGGCGGTTGGCATAATTCATCTGTTTTTTCTTCTGCTTGCCAGAAATTGCTGCATCTGGGTACAACTCAGATTTTACACCTAAGTTTCGTAATTGGCTTACAGCTTTTAAACTACTTATTAATTCTTTGTTACCAAAACTAATAAACATTACCTGTGTTGTGCTTGCAATAGTTGCTGGGAATAAATTTAGCTCCTCTAAGACCAAATAAATACGATCTAAACCAAAGCTAACTCCAACTCCACTCACATCTTTTAGTCCAAAAATACCTGTAAGATCATCGTAACGACCGCCACCACCAATAGAACCCATTTTTACTCCGTCTGGCGCAGAGACTTCAAAAATGGCACCTGTGTAATAATTTAAACCTCTTGCTAAAGTAACATCTAGCTCTAATGTCGCTGTTTTTAGTTTTAAGTTTGAAATAGCTGAATTTATAAACTCTAATTCTTCAATGCCTTTTAATCCAATTTCTGAAACATTAAGTATGGTTTTTAAATGGTCTATTTGGCTGCTAAAATCCCCATCTAAACTAAATAATGGTTGAAGTTTAGAAATACCAACTTCAGAAATACCTTTGCTTCGCATTTCTTCTTTTACCTTCTCCTCTCCTATTTTATCGAGTTTATCTAAAGCTACTGTAAAATCTATGAGTTTATCTTGCGCACCAATAACGTCTGCAATACCCGATAAAATTTTACGGTTGTTAATTTTAATGGTAACACCTTCTAATTTTAATTTTGAAAACACAGCATCGTAAAGCTGAATAAATTCAACCTCTTGCATTAAGGATTTTGAACCTACCACATCTGCATCGCATTGATAAAACTCTCTAAAACGTCCTTTTTGTGGTCTATCTGCTCGCCAAACAGGCTGTATTTGGTAACGTTTAAACGGAAATTCTATATCGTTTTGGTGTTGTACAACGTAACGTGCAAATGGCACAGTTAAATCGTAACGCAAGGCTTTTTCTGAAATTTTAGACGTTAGTTTTGTTTCAATTTTAGCGTTGTAATCTTCATCAGCTATTTTTTTTAAATACTCGCCACTATTCAAAATTTTAAAAATTAAGCGATCGCCTTCATCACCATATTTTCCCATTAAAGTCTCTGAGTTTTCAAAACTTGGAGTTTCAATAGGTTGAAACCCATATATTTTAAATTGTTCTTTAATAGTTTCCATTATATAAGACCGTTTTGCAACTTCGGTTGCATTAAAATCTCTTGTGCCTTTTGGTATGCTTGGTTTTTGTGCCATGTTTACTTCCCACGAAAGTGGAAATCTCTTTAAGTGAAACTATATTTTTACGCTTTGTCATTTTTTGAGCGTAGTTGAGAAACATTTATTTTACATGTATTAAAGCATCTCGACTTTGCACAATATGACAGAATAAATAAACTTGTTTGTCATCTAAATTTTCACAAAAATATTATAATTTTTAGTGGCATTGCAAAGAATCTTAATTTTATAGTAACTTTATGGTCTTTTAGTAGTCTTATACTTAAAATACATTAACCAACTTTATACAAAACTATGTTTTCATTAGCTAAAGAGAATATTAAAATTGCTTTCGGGTCTATTAAAAGTCAGTTGCTTAGAACTATTTTAACGGTTTTAATTATTGCAATTGGTATTATGGCTTTAGTTGGTATTTTAAGTTTAATTGGCGCGTTAGAAAATACAATTTCTAGTAATTTTTCTTCAATGGGGTCTAATACGTTTAATTTTCAACGTTACGAGTTTACGGCACAACGTCAAAGTAGTAGAGAACGTCAAAAAATAAATCCTGTTATAAATTACAGAAATGTTAAAGATTTTGAAGATAATTATGAGTTTCCGTTTACTAAAGTTGCCGTGTCTTTCTATGGCACTTTTGGTGCAGAAGTAAAATACGAAAACAAAAAAACAGACCCCGAAGTTACTGTAATTGGTGCTAACGAAAATTTTATTGAAAACTCGGGCTTGGAAGTAGAAAATGGAAGAGCACTCAATGTTTTTGATATAGAAAACAGTAATGCCGTTTGTGTAATTGGTAGCGATTTGCAAAAAGCGTTATTCCCAGACGATAACCCTATCGATAAAACTATAAGTATTAGAGGTTCAAAATTTAAGGTTATTGGTAAGTTAAAAGAAAAAGGTGCTACGTTTGGTAATAACCAAGATCTAAGAGTAATTATGCCTTTGCAAAAAGCACGCTCTATATTTACCAACCCCAACATTAATTATACGCTGAGTGTAAAAGTTGATAAAAGTGATATGCTTGAAGGTGCGCAAGACGATGCCATTTTAGCCTTTAGAAACATTAGAGGTTTAAACCCTATTGAAGCCAATAATTTTGGAATTGAACGTAGCGATGATTTACTAAACAGAATGGCAGAAAACACTATGGCACTTTACATTGCTGCTTGGATAATTAGTATTGTTACTATTTTTGGTTCTACCATAGCATTAATGAATATTATGTTGGTTTCTGTTACAGAGCGTACCCGAGAAATTGGTGTGCGTAAAGCTTTAGGCGCAAAACGAAAAACGATATCCTTTCAATTTTTTATGGAAACTATAATTATTAGTCTTTTTGGAGGTCTTATTGGTATTTTACTTGGTATTTTGGCAGGTTTTGGTGTGTCTATGATTTTTGAATTAGATTTTTCTATGCCATGGTTTGCTATGTTTTGTGCCACATTAATATCTTTAATTGTAGCAACTATTTCGGGGTTATATCCTGCTATTAAGGCTGCAAAACTAGATCCTATTGAGTCTTTGCGTTATGAGTAGAAAATTCCTTTTGAAAAATGGAATCTTAGTATATAGTAATTCTTTTTATAAGTTTATTTTTACTTGGCACAAAAAAGCTATTTATCTCCAAAGTACAACTAGACAAATTCGATTTTTCTTTAACTAAAAGATTTCTGCCGTCGCAGGAATTAACCCTTTATTAAGTTTTCGAAATACTTAAACAACTCACCTTTTGTAATATTTGCACCAGACTGAATCATTTTAAATAGATCTAAATGCTTGTCGTCTGAGTAGTCTTTTTTTGCATTAAAAAATTCAATAGCATCAGATAGTAAATTATTTCGTAACCACTCAAAACCAGCATTGGTTGTAAAATCTACGTCTTCTTTATCAATTTTTAAGGCAATTAAGCGCATGCTTTTTTCATTACATTGAAAAAGGTGTATTTGTTGTGGCGAAATATGTTCTAAATAGTTAACCTTACCTAAAACACCAAACCAAACTAAATCACTAAAGGTATCGAGTTCTTGCTCAGCAACTTTTGGTTTATTCGTTTTAATATCTGCCCACTCGTCTGCGGTTATAGATTGTGTGGCTAAAAAATTGATGAATTCTTGGTGTAATTCTTCAAACTGTTCTTTGGTTAATCTTGCGTATTTCATTTATGCTGAATTTATTTCAGTATCACTTAAAAATTAGGTTTAAAATGAGCTCTAAATAATTTGAATTATAGGATTTATTTTAAGTTGCAATAGGTAAAACTCACTTTTACGGTATTAAAAATGTTATGATTACATATTAATTTATAGCATTAAAAGCAGCAAATGGCCTGTCTGTTGCAATAATGTCTGCTCCAAATTTTTTCCATGTTATATATAATTGGTCTCCCTTAGCTTGTGCTTGTTTATCTAAATTGCCCAAAGTACCGAGCATACAAACAATATTTTTGGCATGCAATCTTTTAAAAAGTGATGCATTAGATAAACGTGTGCCAGTAAAGGCTAGCATATTTTTGGTTGGTATTTCTGACTCTAATAACCGCTCTAATTCTTTACTATTTCTTGCAGAAACCGATAGCAATAATTCGGGTGCTAAATTATAGGCCGATTTGGCTTGTGCAATATCATAAGTTATAATAATGCTTATATCTTCTGCATTGGCTTTTCGTATTGCCTTAATTACTGTTTCTTGGCTTACGCTACGCTTAATATCTATGGTAAGGATTACGTTGTTGGCTTTACACCATTTTAAAACTTCAGAAAATAGTGGTATTTTAAAGTGAGTTTTAGTACCATAATCATCAACTAAGTTTACTTCTTTTAAGTAACTATAGTTTAAGTTTTTTACTAAACCAGTGCCTGTTGTTGTTCGGTCTATAGCGTTATCGTGCATTAATACCAGTTGTCCGTCTTTGGTTTGTGCTACATCAATTTCGTATATTGCTGTTATGCTATCGCTTACGTATTTGAGTGTTTCTAAACAGTTTTCTGGGTAATTTTTTAAACCTTTTCCTCCTCTATGCACACTAATATTAGGATAATTTGATGTTGAAGCTTTAAAAACTTCAATAAGTTTTGAGTCTGTCTTTGCAATAGTATCTTTTGCAGTGTTAGAGTTTTTACAACCAACAAAACCGATAATTAAAAGTAATAATAGAAAATGTTTCATTTAAAAATGGAGTAAAAAAACCGTTTAGAAAACTAAACGGTTTTTAATTATTTTTATAAAGCGATTAAGCTCCTGCAATTACCTCAAAAGGTAAATCTACAGATACTTCTCTATGCAATCTAATTACTGCATTGTATTTGCCTAATCGTTTTACGCTTCCACCATTTACATTGATGAATTTTTTGTCGATTTTCTGACCTTCTTTTTGTAAAGCGGTAGCTAAGTCTATATTATTTACAGAACCAAAAAGTTTGTCTCCTGTACCAACTTTTGATGCTATTTTAATTTCTAAACTTGCTAATGCTTCTGCAACAGCTTTAGCTTCATCTACTATTTTCTTTTCTTTAAAAGCACGTTGCTTTAAAGTTTCAGCTAATACTTTTTTTGCAGACGGAGTCGCCATTGTAGCGTGTCCTTGAGGTATTAAAAAGTTTCTACCATAACCGTTCTTTACAGATACAATATCGTCTTTAAATCCTAAGTTTTCAACGTCTTGTTTTAATATAAGTTCCATTGTTACGATGTTTTATTTTAATAAATCTGCTACATAAGGCATTAAAGCTAAGTGTCTGGCTCTTTTTACAGCTACAGATACTTTTCTTTGATACTTTAACGATGTTCCTGTTAAACGTCTTGGTAATAATTTACCTTGTTCGTTAACAAAACCTAATAACCAATCTGCATCTTTATAATCTACATATTTGATACCAGATTTTTTGAAACGACAATACTTCTTTTGTTTTGAAGTTTCTATGTTTAAAGGAGTAAGATATCTAATTTCTCCGTCCTTTTTTCCTTTTGCTTGTTGTTCTATTGATGACATAATTATGCTTTTGCTTTAACTTTAAGTTTTTCTCTTCTTCTCTCAGCCCATGAAATTGCATGTTTGTCTAATTTCACAGTTAAGTAACGCATAAAACGCTCATCACGTCTAAACTCTACCTCTAAAGGCTCAATTGCTGTACCATCTACGGTAAATTCAAATAAATGGTAAAATCCACTTTTTTTGTTTTGAATTGGATAGGCTAATTTTTTTAGTCCCCAATCTTCTTTAGATACCATCTTAGCTCCTTTAGAAACGAGCATATCCTCGTATTTCTTTACTGTCTCCTTTATCTGATCTTCAGATAAAACGGGATTTAAGATGAAAACAGTTTCATAATGATTCATAATAAATAATTTTGTTTATTGTTAAAAACGGCTGCAAAAATAAGTATTAATTCTTTTTCTGGCAACATTTATTTCAACTTAGTTTATGTATTCAAAATTACATAACACCGCTTTAAAATTATACCCTAGTTCAATAGAAGTTTCACAAAACTCATTATTTTTACAATCCATAAATTAAAACAGTATGTCAGTAGCTAAAAAAGATTATAAAAAAATTACAGTGAAAACCTTAATAGATATGAAGTCTAAAGGCGAAAAAATATCTATGCTCACCGCTTATGATTACACAATGGCTAAAATTGTTGATGGCGCTGGGATTGATGTTATTTTAGTAGGAGATTCTGCTAGTAATGTTATGGCTGGTTATGAGACGACTTTACCTATTACCTTAGACCACATGATTTATCATGCATCTTCTGTTGTTAGGGCTATAGATCGTGCTTTAATCGTAGTTGATTTGCCTTTTGGAAGTTACCAAAGTGACCCTAAAGAAGCACTGCGTTCTGCTATTAGAATTATGAAAGAATCTGGCGGGCATGCCGTAAAAATGGAAGGTGGAAAAGAGGTTAAAGATTCTATTAAGCGAATTATAAATGCTGGTATTCCTGTAATGGGGCATTTGGGGCTTACACCGCAATCTATTTATAAGTTTGGCACTTATACTGTTAGAGCTAAAGAAGAGCAAGAAGCACAACAACTAAAAGAAGATGCTTTAATGCTTGAGCGTGCTGGTTGTTTTGGAATTGTTTTAGAAAAAATACCTGCAAAGTTGGCTGAAGAAGTAGCTAAGAGTGTTAGTATTCCTGTAATTGGTATTGGTGCTGGTAATGGTGTTGACGGACAGGTTTTAGTAACACACGATATGCTTGGAATGACGCACGAGTTTAATCCTCGTTTTTTGCGCCGCTACATCAACTTATATGAAGACATGACTAATGCATTTTCTCAATATGATGATGATGTAAAGCGTGGTGATTTCCCCAATGAAAGTGAGCAATATTAATTTGGATTTGTTGGATTGGTTGGACTTATTAGATTAGTTGGATTGGTTGGATTGGTTGGACTTGTTGGATTTGTTGGATTGGTTAGACTTGTTGGACTTGTTGGATTTGTTGGATTGGTTAGACTTGTTGGATTGGTTAGACTTGTTGGATTTTTAGATTAGTTTGATTATTAGGATATCATCTAAAATAGTTTCTTTTAATCATCTAAAT
>JBMYXP010000030.1:0-18341 GCA_049608525.1 Winogradskyella sp. | reverse complement strand
AAATGGAACAATATGTTTATTAACGTAAATAAAAAATACGATTGGGATCATTTATCTGAAGAAGATTTAATAACACTTATAGAAGAAAAAATTCAGAAAGAAATAGATAAAGTTATACACAATTGGGAAGATGAAGGTGTGCGTGTTGAAAAAGCACGATGGGGAAGACATAATATAA
The DNA here is from genome assembly GCA_049608525.1 of Winogradskyella sp. Taxonomy (GTDB): domain Bacteria; phylum Bacteroidota; class Bacteroidia; order Flavobacteriales; family Flavobacteriaceae; genus Winogradskyella. Next base: position 18,163 of record JBMYXP010000030.1, on the reverse strand, counting down.
TAAAGGGAAAACAAAAGGTAGAGCTAGCTAAAACAGTAGATGTAAGTAAAATGACATTAGCTAAAGCACAAGCTCTGCTAGAAAAAAATGCACCAAAAAAGAAAACTGTAAAGAAAAAAGCAACTGCAAAGAAAAAAACAACTGCTAAAAAGAAAAAATAAGTGATGAGTTTCGATTTTTTAAGACCTGTTTCCAACGACGTGTTAGTTCAAAATGAGCAAATCGCAGAGCAAGCATTAGGTCATAAAATAAAGATTCATTCAGACGAAGACGGATTTCCAGATTTAGAAGGTGTTAAAATTGCCATTTTTGGTGTACAAGAAAATAGAAACGATGTTAATTATAGAGGTAACACTATAAATTTTAACACAATAAGAAAGGCTATCTATACATTATTTCCTGGAAATTGGCATACTCAACTAGCAGATTTAGGAGATATAGAGCCAGGGCATACTGTAGATGACACCTATTTTGCAGTACAAACATTACTTACAGCTTTGTTAGAAAAAGGTATTATTCCTGTAATATTAGGAGGAAGCCAAGACATCACTTATGTTAATTATCGCGCTTACGATAATATACAGCCAATGATAAATATTGTTAATGTAGATCCAAATTTCGATTTAGGAGATGCAAGTCTTCCTATTAAAAACAATAGTTACGTTGGTAAAATTATTATAGAAGAACCCTATAATCTTTTTAACTATGCTAACATCGGCTACCAAACTTATTTTAACTCACAAGAAGAAATAGACCTTATAGGTAAACTGTATTTTGATGCCTATCGTCTTGGAGAGGTTTCTGGTAATGTAAATAGTGTAGAGCCACTAATGCGCGATGCAAATATTGTCTCCATAGATTTAAAATCTGTAAAAGCATCAGAGGTAAGTGAAAATCAAAAATACACACCAAATGGTTTAACAGGAAATGAAATATGTGCTATCAGTAGATATGCTGGCATAAGTAATAAAGTGTCTTCTTTTGGAATTTATGAATATTGCAACTCACCAAACGACACTATAACGTCTATGCTCATTGCACAAATGATTTGGTATTTTATAGAAGGAGTAAATTGTAGGGTAAAAGATGATGCGTTTTTAAATACCAGTAATTATCAGAAGTATAATGTGCTTATAGAAGCAGACGAACTTATTTTTTATAAAAGCTTAAAAACGGGCCGTTGGTGGACAGAAATACCTTTTTCTCCAAATGTTAATAATAAACTAAAAAAGCATACGTTATTACCTTGCAATCATAACGATTATTTACGAGCCTTAGATGGTAATATACCAGAACGCTGGTACAAAGCTTACAAAAAAAACAGTTTTTAAATTTTTTAAACAGTTTTTTAATGTAATTTTAACTAATAAAAAGAATGCCATACCAATTATAATTTAAAATAAGCAAAAAATAAAATGGTTATTTTTCTTTAATTTGAATTACAAAAAATGAAGTATAGCCTTAGTTAAGGTTTCTTTTAAATGAAAACGAAATGAAAAAGGACATTTTATTCAGCTCGTTTTAAGATGTAATTGGTGTTATACAAAAAGTAAAGCATAAAAACAATTTTAAAAAAGTTGTTTTTTAGAAAATATATAAATATGTTTACGACCTTAAATCTTAAGGACAACTAAATTTAACCTCGAGTTACTATGAATATTAAGAAGTTTATTATATTAATCACTGTATTAGTTATGGTTACCAGTTGTAACTCTGGTGCTAGAGGACAATTAGTAGGTGTTAAAGGCAAATCATGGCACCCAGAAAAACCTTATGGCATGACTTTAGTGCCAGGAGGAGCTTTTATTATGGGTAAATCTGATGACGATTTGGCTGCGGTAAATGATGCACCTACAAAAACAGCTACCGTACGTGCTTTTTATATGGACGAAACGGAGATTACCAACAGCGAGTACCGTCAATTTGTACAATGGGTAAGGGATTCTACGTTAAGATTAAGATTAGCGGAAATGGCTGATTTAGAAGGGAAAACACCAGGAAGTGGAGATATAGGTGAGTTTGCATACAAAGATTCAGATCCAACTAATCTAAACCCTTATGAAACCTATATGGTTAATACCTATGGTGATGATCAAAGAAAAATAAATAATAAAGTAGATTTAATCTTTGAGACCGATGAATATCCAGATGAGTTATATGCCGAGGTAATGGACGGTATGCGCATACCAATAGAAGAGTCTTATAATGGACAACGCACATGGGATGTAAAACAGTTTAAGTTTCAATATTCTTACATGGATATTCAAAAAGCTGCAAAAGATAGAAGTCTTAGACGTTCAGAAGTTATTTCACAAGAAGAAGTTGAAGTTTATCCAGATACAACAGCTTGGATTAGGGATTTTGCATACTCATACAATGAGCCAATGCACAACGATTATTTTTGGCACGATGCTTATGCTAAGTATCCTGTTGTAGGTGTGTCTTGGAAGCAGGCTCAAGCGTTTTGCCAGTGGAGAACGTTATTTCATAATGCTTATCAAAAAGAAAAAGGAAAGCAACCTATAAACACTTACAGATTACCTTCTGAAGCAGAATGGGAATACGCTGCACGTGGAGGCTTACAAGGAGCTTCTTATCCTTGGGGTGGTCCATACACAAAAAATGACAGAGGTTGTTTTTTGGCTAACTTTAAGCCATTACGAGGAGATTATGCAGCAGATCAGGCATTATATACCGTAGAGGCAGATGCTTATGAGCCTAACGATTTTAATTTGTATAACATGTCTGGTAACGTTTCAGAATGGGTAAATGGCTCTTATGATACAGCATCTTATGAATATATGTCAACAATTAATCCAAATGTAAACGACCCAAAAAACACACGTAAAGTCGTTAGAGGTGGTTCTTGGAAAGATGTTGCATATTTTTTACAAGTTAGTTCTAGAGATTACGAATATGCAGATTCTGCTAGGAGTTACATAGGCTTTAGAACTGTACAAGATTATATGGGTACAGAAGTAACAAAAAACGCAGCAACTAATTAAAAAAAACCGTTACCACTTACTTAAAAATTGGTAATAACAATTAAACTAAAACAACTAAAACTTAAAGAAAAAAATTATGGCACAAAAAGGAAAAATGTCAACTATGAATTTCGTTTACGGATTCGGAGCAGCAATTGTAATTATTGGAGCATTATTTAAAATACAACACTGGCCTCTAGGTTCAGAGATTTTAACAGTTGGTATGGTTGTAGAAGCTATAGTTTTTATGATTTCAGCCTTCGAAAAACAACAAAGCGAATTAGACTGGTCTTTAGTCTATCCAGAATTAAGTAATGGGCAAGCCGTTTCAGGAAAAAAGAAAGTTGAAGCACCAAAAGATACTGAAGGTTTATTATCTCAAAAATTAGACAACTTATTAAAAGATGCTAAGATTGATGGTGAGCTTATGGCAAGTCTTGGTAATAGTATAAAAAACTTTGAAGGAGCAGCAAAAGGTATTGCACCAACAGTAGATTCTATTACAGCTCAAAAGAAATATGGAGAAGAATTATCTTTAGCAGCTGCACAAATGGAATCGTTAAATAGTCTTTACAAAGTACAGATGGAAAGCGCAAATCGCCAAGCTTCAATCAACGAAGAGGCTGTTGAAAACGCAACTAAATTAAAAGAACAAATGCAATCTTTAGCATCAAACTTATCTTCTTTAAATGGAGTATATGGTGGTATGTTATCTGCTATGAACAAAAACTAATTAGTTTTTATTTCAATTAATTAATTAACTAAAAAAACTAATTATTATGGCAGGAGGAAAATTATCTGCAAGGCAGAAAATGATTAACTTAATGTACCTTGTATTTATTGCAATGATAGCAATGACTATGTCAAAAGAGGTGTTATCAGCATTTGGGTTAATGAATACAAAATTTGATAACGCAAATGAATTGGCATCGGTATCTAACGATGGCATTCTTTCTCAGCTTAACTCTCAAGCAGAAGAAAAGCCAGAGAATTTTGCAGCAGCAAATGAAAAAGCGAAGCAAATTAGCATTATTTCAGACGAGTTTTTTAAATTCTTAGGCAATGTTAAAGAAGACGATATTGTTAAGGGTGGAAAATATGAAAGGGAAGAAAATGGTGATTTGCCTTTTGAAGAAATGGATAAAGGTGATAAACTAAATGAGCTATGGTTTACAGGAGATCGTTACACAAAAAGAGGCGATGAAATTGTAGCGAGAATTCAGAAATACAAAGATGATATCAAAGCTGTTTTACCTCAAGAAGGTAAGTGGGCACCAGTTGTAGAAGGTTTTGAAAAGCGCTTTAGTTTAGAAGATGTTGTAGATGGTGATGGAGTTAAAAAGAAATGGTTAGACTACCATTTTCAAGGTTTTCCAGCCATTGCATCTTATACAAAAATTACAGCTATGCAAAACGATATTAAGGCTACAGAAACCAATATTTATAATGGTTTTCTTGGTAATCTTGTAAGTGATGCAACATCATTAAAAAATTATAAAGCTATTGTTTTAGCTGATAAATCTGCGTTTTTTGCAGGTGAAAAATTTCAAGGACGTGTTGTATTAGGTAAATACGCAAATGTTGTACCTACAAAAATGAGTGTAGAAGGCAATGAAGTTGATTTAACAAATGCAATTGACTCTACGGGAGCTGCAAAGTTAGATTTTAGAGTTGGGAATGTTGGAGAACATACTATTGATGGTAAGTTTACGTTTTTAGAAGACGGTAAGCCTTTGGAGATTCCTATTATTGGTAATTATGTTGTAGTACCAAGACCAAACTCTGCTACGATTTCCGCAGATAAAATGAATGTTGTTTATCGTGGTGTGCCTAATCCAATGACAATATCTTTTGCTGGTGTACCAAATAGTAAAATAAGAGTTAATGCAGCAGGTCTTTCGGGTAGCAATGGTAAGTATGTTATGAACCCAACCTCTGGAAGAGAAGTGAAAATTTCAGTTTCTGCCACATTAGATGATGGTTCAACTGCTAGTGATAGTAAAGTATTTAGAATTAAAGATTTACCTAAACCATTAGGTTATTTTAATGGACAATTAGGTAATGCTAAATTGCCTAGAAATAATGTGGAAATAGGTAAGCTTAAAGCTGATTTTGGCGATGATTTTGATTTTAATTTGCCACTTAACATTACATCATTTACTTTTAAAGTGCCAGGTAAACCATCTATTAATTGTTCTGGTAACCGTTTAAGTTCTGCAGCTAAAAATGCATTAAGATCTGCAAGACGTGGAGATCTTGTACAATTTATAAATATTAAAGCTAAAGTATCTGGTAGTGGACCAAAAATTAAAACGGTTACACCTGTTGTAGTAGAATTAGCTAATTAAAAAATAAATTAAGGAGTTTAGCGTTGTTTATAGAGATAGACGTTATTTAATACAAAAACACATGAAATTAAAGCAATTATTATTAATCTTTATTGGTACAATAGCAAGTACTGGGATTTTTGCACAGGCAAATATTCTAAATGCTAAAATACCCGAAGAGATTGGAGTAAAAACAGAAGCACAATTACTTCTAGATAATGACGAACCTTTAGAATATGGATATGTTGATGATAGAGATATTCTATATTCTAAAATGACATGGGAAAATGTTGTATTAGATGAGCGTGTTAACTTTCCTTTATATTTTCCTATCGATACAAATAATATAGGTAAAGACAGACGTCCTTTATATTATGTTTTAAAAGAAAATATAGACAATGGTATGATTTCTAAAGTTTATGGTGATTCTTATTTTAGAAATGAATTATCTAAAAAAGATTTAGAATCTTCATTAAAAAAGGTAGATACTTTAGATATTGGTTTTGATCAGTTTAACGCTGATGGGTTTATAGATCCAGAATATATCACAGAAACTAATATTGGAGCTTATGACATTAAATCGTATTTAATTAAAGGGCTTTGGTATTTCGATAAAAGGCAAGGTGAATTAAAATACAGAATTTTAGCACTTGCACCAGCAGCACCAGATGTTAATTTTATCGATTCTGATGATGAAGCTAATAAAGTACCTATTCCTATGTTTTGGGTGTTTTTTCCAGAGGTAAGAGATATCCTTCACGATGCTAAATCGTTTAATAATCAAAATAGTGCGAGACCAATTTCTTTCGATCACTTGCTTAATAGCAGACGTTTTCATGGTATGATATATAAAGAAGAAAACGTTTACCAAGATAGAGAAGTTAAAGAATATATCACAGAAAATGCGTTAATGCAACTTTTAGAATCTGAACGTATTAAGAATAGAATAAGAGATTTTGAACAAGATATGTGGAGTTACTAGTTGTAAATTCGTATTAAATACTTAAAAACGCTTGCCATAATTTATGGTGAGCGTTTTTTATATAGTGGCAAGTTTTTTTTAATTTTATATGATTGCTACTGAGTAATTGTTTTTATAATACTATCATTTTTGCATTGTAATTACTGTAAAATAAAGCGATGATTTTTTTATCTGAAACTGAGAAATAAAGTATAGCCTAATTACGGTTTCTTTTTATGTTAAAAAAGAAAGAGAAAAGAGGGTTTTATTGCGTTAATTTCAATTCAAAAAATGGCATAATATTTATCTAACCGAAATAAAACATGAAACATATAGATTACATTATTGTAGGTTGCGGTTTGGCTAGTATTGCTTTTTGCGAACAGCTAATCGCTAACAACAAGTCTTTTGTTGTTTTTGATGATAGTTCTCAAAAGTCGTCTATTGTTGCTGCGGGTCTATATAACCCAGTTATCTTAAAACGATTTTCTGAAGTTTGGAAAGCAAAAGAGCAATTAGCCTTGGCAATGCCTATGTATGCACATATTGAAGAAAAACTTCAAATTAAATGTGATTATAAACTTAGAATTTTAAGACGGTTTACTTCTATACAAGAACAGAATAAATGGTTTACTGCTTCAGATAAACCTTCGTTAGAGGCTTATCTTTCAACAACGCTTGTAAGAAATAATAATCCTCTAATTGATGCAGAATTTGGTTTTGGTGAAGTACTACAGGCTGGGCGTTTAGATACCGAAGTCTTAATCAATTCTTACAAGAACTATTTAATACACAGAGCGCAATTTTTTAACAATTCTTTTAATTATGAGGCTATTAATTTTGAATCTAACGGTGTTCTGTATCGTAATTTTAAAGCAAAGCAGATTGTATTTGCCGAAGGCTTTGGTGTAAAACTAAACCCATTCTTTAAAACGATGCCATTAACAGGCTCAAAAGGCGAAATTTTAACCATAAAAGCAGCAGATTTAAAAATAGATTATGCTATAAAATCTTCTATATTCATTATTCCGCTTGGTAATGATTTGTATAATGTTGGTTCTACATATAATAATGAAGACAAATCTAACACCCCAACAGATTGCGCTAAAGAAGCGTTGATTTCAAAATTAAAAACAGTTATTAACTGTAAATTTAAAGTAGTAAAACATGTGGCAGGTGTAAGGCCAACTGTAAAAGATAGACGGCCTTTGGTTGGCCAACATACAACCAATAAAAACCTGTACCTATTAAACGGTCTTGGTACTCGTGGCGTTATGATTGCGCCTTATGTGGCAGATAAACTATTCCGTTATATTGAATATGGTGAGCCTTTAGACAAGGAAATAGATTGTAATCGATTTTCTTAATGCTTATAACTTCAGTTATTAACTCTTAGTAAGAGCTTCATTATTTAGATACCGTTACTATGGTTTTTTTATATCCTTATCGTAACTCATAAAAAGATTTATCCATATATTTCTAGATAACCGCATTATTATAGTCATAAAAACAACTAAAGTAATCACAATGGCTATAAAAGCAACCATTACAGACGACTTAAAAATGAGATAACTAATAACAAAAGCGGCTACAGAAAAAGCAACACCCAATCCGTAGCTTACATACATAGAGCCATAAAAAAAAGAGGGTTCTATTTGGTATTTTGTTTTACAATGCGAGCAATTGTTATGCATCTTTAAAGTCTCTGAAAGCACAAATGGGTTTTTATTAACATACATCGACTCTTGGTGGCATTTTGGGCAAGCACCAAAAAGAATACTATAAAGTTTCATTCCTTTTCTAATCATAACTAAAAACCTTTATTTTTGCATTTTTAACACAAAGCAAAGATAAAATTTTATCAATTAAGCCTTGTAACAATTGTAACATAAATGCAATTGTAATACATAAAAAGTTATGCTAAATATCCATAATCTATCTATATCATTTCAAGGAGAATATCTTTTTGAAGAAATTACGTTTAAGCTAGGTCTTGGTGACCGTATTGGTTTAATTGGAAAAAATGGTGCAGGCAAATCTACAATGCTAAAAATTTTATCTAAAGAACAAGAGCCAGATACAGGGCAAATTGCTGCCGATAAAGATTTAAAGATAGGTTTTTTAAAACAAGATATAGATTTTGAATTGGGTAAAACCGTTTTAGAAGAATCTTACGAAGCTTTTAAAGACATAAAAGCCTGTGAAGCAAAACTCCAAGAGATTAACATTCAGTTAGCTGAGCGTACAGATTACGAAAGCGAATCGTATAATCAATTAATGATAGACTTAAATGAAATTCAGCACCAATACGAAATTTTAGGAGGTTATAACTACCAAGGCGATACAGAAAAAATTCTTCAAGGTTTAGGGTTTAAGCGCGAAGATTTTAATAAACTTACCGATACATTTTCTGGAGGTTGGAGAATGCGAATTGAGTTAGCAAAACTATTACTGCAAGATAATGATCTATTACTTTTAGATGAGCCAACCAACCATTTGGATATTGAGTCTATTATTTGGTTAGAGAGCTTTCTTAAAACTGTAAATGGCGCGGTTGTTATTGTTTCTCACGATAAAATGTTTTTAGATAATGTTACCAATCGTACAATAGAAATTTCGTTAGGCCGTATTTACGATTATAACAAACCATATTCTCAGTTTTTGGTATTACGTAAGGAAATAAAAATTCAGCAACTTGCAGCTCAAAAAAACCAAGAAAAACAAATACAACAAACCGAAAAGCTAATAGAAAAGTTTAGAGCAAAAGCATCTAAGGCAACTATGGCGCAATCTCTAATAAAAAAATTAGATAAAATCGATAGAATAGAAGTCGATGAAGACGATAACTCGGTAATGTCCTTAAATTTTCCTGTATCTGTAACACCAGGTAAAGTCGTTGTTGAGCTAGATAATGTTTCAAAAAAATATGGGGATTTACAAGTTTTACATAATGTGAGTTTAGCCGTGCCTAGAGACATAAAAACGGCTTTTGTTGGCCAAAATGGGCAAGGAAAATCGACATTAGCTAAAATTATTGTGGGTGAAATTGAACATGAAGGAAAACTAAACTTAGGCCATAATGTACAAATCGGTTATTTTGCACAGAACCAAGCTGAATATTTAGACGGTAAAAAAACCGTTTTAGAGACCATGATTGATGCCGCAAATGAAACCAATAGAAGTAAAGTTAGAGATATTTTAGGCTCATTTTTATTTAGAGGAAGCGAAGCCGAAAAACAGGTGAGCGTACTTTCTGGTGGTGAGCGAAACCGTTTAGCATTAGCAAAATTATTATTACAACCCTTAAATGTCTTAATAATGGATGAGCCAACCAACCACCTAGATATTAAATCTAAAACGGTATTAAAAGAAGCGCTCAAAAAGTTTGAAGGGACATTAATTTTAGTATCTCACGATAGAGATTTTTTACAAGGATTAACAGATACAGTTTACGAATTTAAAGACCAAAATATTAAAGAATATCTAGGAGATATCGATTTTTATTTAGAACAGCGTAATCTCGAAAACTTGCGCGAAGCCGAAAAACGAACTGTAATTGCCAACACCCCAAAAGCAAGTAATAAAAGCAATTACAAAGATCAAAAAAAATTAAAATCGTTAAATAATAAACTAAGCAACATTGAATCTAAAATTAATCAGCTTGAAAAAAATATTGAAGCAGACGATTTAAAACTAGCAACAGATTATGACGCTACAGCATCAGACCCAAATTTTTTTGATGCGTATCAAAACAAAAAAACAGACTTAGAACAACTCATGGCAGATTGGGAAAACGTACAAGAACAGTTAGATGTCTATAGCGCCTAAAGTCCTTTAACTTCTTTATCTTTGCAATAAATTTTAATAAAAATACTATGAAACTTTTTAAAATAGCTCTATTTTTTATTTGTATTAATGTTACAGCACAACAAGGCGGCATGTGGATTCCTTCGCTTTTAGAAGGTATGAACGAAAACGAAATGAAGGCTTTAGGAAGTAAGTTGTCTGCTAAAGATATTTATGATGTTAATAATTCGAGTTTAAAAGATGCAATTGGTCATTTTAACGGCGGTTGTACTAGTGAAATTATTTCAAAAAAAGGATTGGTGTTAACAAATCATCATTGTGGTTTTGGGCAAATTCAATCGCATTCAACACTAGAAAATGATTATTTAAAAAACGGATTTTGGGCAAAAAATTTGAAAGATGAATTGCCAAACAAAAATCTGTATATAGATTTTATTGTACGTATTGAAGATGTAACGGACAAGGTTTTGCAAAACGTTACAGACACAATGACAGAAAGAGAAAAACAATCTCAAATAGACAAAAATAGTAACGCTTTACAAGCTTCAGTTGCAAAAGAAGATTGGCAAAACACCAAGGTAAAAGCGTTTTACAAAGGCAATCAATTCTTTTTATTTGTAACCGAACGTTTTGAAGATATTAGATTAGTTGGCGCACCACCAACAAGCATTGGTAAATTTGGAAGCGATACCGATAATTGGGTATTTCCTAGGCATACAGGAGATTTTTCATTATTTCGTATTTATGCAGATGCTAATAACCGACCTGCAAAATACAGTGCAGACAATAAACCTTATAAGCCAAAACATTTTTTGCCAATTTCTTTAGATGGAGTTGCCGAAGGAGATTTTACATTGGTATTTGGGTTTCCTGGTACAACAGATGAGTATTTGCCAGCAGTTGCAATAGCGCATATTACAAAAGAGTTTAATCCTAAAAATATAGCAATTAGAGAAGCTGCCTTAAAAGTTATTGATGCTAAAATGAAAACAGATGATGCTGTTAGAATTAAATACGCATCTAAACAAGCCCGAATTGCAAACGCATGGAAAAAATGGATTGGCGAAAATCTAGGTATAGAAAAAAGCCAAGCTGTTGCAAAACGAAAAACCTTTGAAGCCACTTTTACAAAGGCTTTAAAAGAAAAAGGTTTAGAAGAAAAATATGGAGATATATTGCCAGAATTTAACACCTTATATAAAGATTTTAGCGCAACTAATATTAAACGACGCAACTTTATTGAAGTTTTTTTAGTTACAAACGAATTAATGCAAATGACGTTTAGAGCTTATCAGTTTGAACAATCAGTTACTCAAAACCCTGCGGCTTTAGATAAAGCAAAAGCAGCGTTAACAAACACATTAAAGGGCATTCATAAAAATTACGATCTTACAGTAGATAAAGGTGTTTTTAGTAGTGTAATGCCATTTTATAATGAAAACGTAAACGTTTCAATTTACGAAAACACAGCGTTTACAAATTTAGATTCCGCATTAAAATTATTAGATGGTGATGCAAAAACAATCATTAAAAACCTAAATAATGATGCGGCATACCAATATGCAAAACCAATGATTGATACGTTTTTTAACACTATAAATGTTGCATATAACAAGAAAAACGAACCAATTGTTGCTTTACAAAAGCGCTACATGAAAGCCTTAATGGAAACCTTACCAGAGGCACGTTATTTCCCAGATGCTAATAGTACGTTGCGTGTTTCTTACGGACAAGTTAGGGGCTATTCTCCACGAGATGCTGTATATTATAACCCAGTAAGTTATTTAGATGGTGTTATTGAAAAGTACATTCCTGGCGATTACGAATTTGATGTTCCGCAGAAACTACGCAATTTATATGAAGCCAAAGATTACGGACAATATGCAGATAGTAACGGAAAAGTTCCTGTTTGTTTTTTAGGTACTAATCATACTACTGGTGGAAATTCTGGTAGTCCAGCAATTGATGCCCACGGAAATTTAGTAGGTTTAAATTTCGATAGAGTTTGGGAAGGTACAATGAGCGATATAAATTACGACCCAGAAATTTGCCGAAACATTATGGTAGATTTGCGCTATGTGCTTTTTATAATAGATAAATATGCAGGTGCAAAACACTTAATTGACGAAATGAAATTAGTGCATCCAAAACAATAATACCACTTTAAAGTTTTTAAAATACATACATAAGTTTTTAACGTCTTAGCATTTTTATATAGGTGAATTTGCTAACCAAACAATTAATACTATGCGTAAAATTATTCTGTCATTATTAGGAGTACTTCTAATTGTTGGTGCAGTATTACTAGCTAAATCTATAAGTAGTAACAAAAAAAAGCAGCGACCAATACCAGCAAAAGTGGTTAAGACCGTATTTACAGATACCGTTAAAAATGGTACGGTACAAATTGTAATACCTGCAAATGGCCGTTTGGTTGCAAAACGACGTGTTGCGATATATGCCGAAGTACAAGGGATTTTTAAAATTGGAGGCAAGCTATTTAAGCCTGGTCAAAACTACAGCCAAGGAGAAAATTTAATTAAAATTGATGCTTCAGAATATTACGCGAGTGTACAATCTGCAAAAAGTAATTTGTATAATGCCATTGCGTCTATTATGCCAGACCTAAGGTTAGATTTTCCAGAAGTTTTTCAGAAATGGCAAAACTATCTTAATGGTTTCAACTTAGATAAAACCACACCTAAGTTACCAAAAATTACATCAGAGAAAGAAAATTATTTTATTACTGGTCGTGGTATTGTTTCAAACTATTACAACGTTAAAAACTTAGAACAACGTTTGTCTAAATACAATATTAGAGCACCGTTTTCTGGTATTTTAACCGAAGCTTTAGTTACAGAAGGAACGTTAATTAGAAACGGACAGAAACTCGGCGAATTTATAGATCCGTCGGTTTACGAAATGGAAGTTGCACTAAGTAAAGCTTATGCAAGCTTATTAAAAGTTGGCGAATCTGTGGTGCTAAATAACCTAGACAAAACAGAAACTTACACAGGTAGAGTAGCACGTGTTAACGGCAGTATAGATGCAACAACACAGACCATAACGGCATATATTGAGGTTAAACACAAAGCCTTAAAAGAAGGTATGTATTTAGAAGCAAATCTAAATGCAAAACAAGAACCAAATGCTATTGAAATAAATAGAAGTTTAGTGTTGGAAGGCAATCAGATTTTTACGGTTAGAGACAGTATTTTAGATGTTTTAGAGGTAAAACCAGTCTATTTATCAGATACTAAAGTGGTTTTAAAAAACGTGCCAGACGGAACAGTGATTTTAGCCAAACCAATTCCTGGTGCGTATGCTGGCATGTTGGTAAAGCAGTTTAAAGCAGAAGCATCTAAAAAAGCAAACTAGATTATGAGAAAACTAATTGCTTATTTTATTAGACATAGTGTTGCAGTAAACATTGTAATGTGGTCTTTTTTAATTTTTGGTTTCTTTGGAGCAAAAAGTTTAAAATCGTCATTTTTTCCACTTATAGATTCTAAAAACATTAGTATAACTGTTGTTTATCCTGGCGCTTCACCACAAGAAGTTGAAGAGGGTATTGTACTAAAAATTGAAGACAACTTAAAAGGTTTAGACGGTGTAGAACGTGTTACTTCAACATCTAGAGAAAATAGTGGAAACATTAATATTGAAATAAAAAAAGGAAAGGATATTGATTTTATGCTGCTCGAAATTAAGAATGCAGTAGATCGTGTACCTTCTTTTCCTGTGGGTATGGAGCCACTTATCGTAGCAAAGCGAGAGGCTTTAAGACCAACAATTACGTTTGCAATTAGCGGAGCAGATATTCCGTTAGCGACTTTAAAACAAATAGGGAGACAGGTAGAAAACGACATCCGTGCCATAGAAGGTATTTCTCAAGTTCAAGTTTCGGGTTACCCAGACGAAGAGATCGAAATTGCACTCAATGAAACCAATTTATTAGCCTATAATTTAACCTTTGCAGAAGTATCTCAGGCTATAAACGCATCTAGTTTAATAACTACTGGTGGAACTATAAAAACAGATGCAGAAGAATATTTAATTAGAGCAAATTCGCGTTCGTATTATGCAGACGAGCTATCTAATTTGGTAGTTAAGGCAGATGCTACGGGTCGTATAGTTCAACTTAAAGATATTGCAGTTGTAAGCGATCAATTTTCTGAAACTCCTAATGCCAATTATTTTAATGGAAATTTGTCTATTAATATTACCATTACAAGCACCAATACTGAGGATTTAATAGACGCTGCAGATAAGACTAAAGCGTATATAGAAACGTTCAATAAAAAGTATGATAGTGTGCAATTAAATGTGGTTAGAGATTTATCTACAACACTTGTGCAACGTACGGCATTACTTCAAGAAAATGCTATTATTGGTATGCTTTTGGTGCTTCTGTTTTTGTCTTTATTTCTTAATACACGATTAGCGTTATGGGTAGCCGTTGGTTTGCCAGTTGCTTTTGCAGGTATGTTTATTTTTGCGGGTTATTTTAACGTTACCATTAATGTGTTGTCACTGTTTGGGATGATAATTGTTATCGGTATTTTGGTAGATGATGGTATCGTTATTGCCGAAAACATTTACCAACATTACGAAAAAGGAAAATCGCCCGAAGAAGCTGCTGTAGATGGAGTAATGGAAGTATTACCAGCCATAATTTCTGCAATTTTAACTACAATTTTAGCGTTTGGTATCTTTCTGTTTTTAGATGGTCGTATTGGAGAGTTTTTTGGTGAGGTTTCAATTGTAGTAATGTTAACTTTGTTGGTTTCACTTGTAGAAGCTTTAATTCTTTTGCCTGCACATTTAGCACATTCTAAAGCATTGAGAGCTCAAGATACTGTTACTAAAAAAGGCATATTTGGTTTTTTTCAAACGGTGTTTTCAAAATTAAGATTTATTAATAAGTTTGGGGATTTTATAATGTGCTGGTTGCGAGATAACGTTTATAGCCCAGTTTTAAGATTTGCCTTAAATTACAAATTCTTTTCGTTTTGTTTTTTTATAATATTTATAATTCTTACCAAAGCAAGTTTTGAAGGAGGTATCATTAGAGGAGCATTTTTTCCGCAGATAGCAAGTGATAGGATTCAAGTAACATTAAATATGCCTAATGGTACAAACGAAAACGTTACCGATAGCATTATATCATTTATTGAAGCCAAAGCCATTGAGGTTACTAATGAGATTAGCGAAGAGTATTTGGGTAAAAATCCTGAGAAGCACCTAGTTGAAAATAGGATTAAAAATGTGGGGCCAGGCGCTTCAGCAGCATCATTAAGCATTAACTTATTACCAGGCGAAGAGCGACCAAACGAAATCACAACACGTTTGGTAAGCAACCGATTGCGAGAGCGTGTTGGACCAATTATTGGTGTAGAAAGTTTAGTGTATGGCGGTGGTGGCAATTTTGGTGGCTTACCTGTTTCAATATCATTATTAGGGAATGATATTGCAGAACTAAAGGCCGTTAAAGCTGAGCTAAAGAAAAACTTAGAAGATAATAATTTACTAAAGGATGTTACAGATAACGATCCGGCCGGAATTAAAGAAATACGCATACAACTTAACGAAAGTGCCTATGCCTTAGGTTTAAATCTAAGAACGGTAATGACGCAAGTACGTTCTGCATTTTTTGGTTCACAGGCACAACGTTTTCAACGTGGACAAGATGAAATTAGAGTTTGGGTACGTTACGATAGGGCAAATCGCTCGTCTGTAAATAACCTAGATAATATGCGTATAACTACTCCAAGTGGTAAAAAAGTGCCACTAAAAGAGATTGCGAGTTACAGTATAGCACGAGGTGATGTGGCAATTAACCACTTAGAAGGCAGACGAGAAATTCAAGTTTCGGCAGACATTAAAGATGTTAAAAAAACTAGTGCAACCGATGTTATGGCAGAGATTGAAGATGTAATTATGCCCGAAATTTTATCTAAATACCCAACCGTAACACCATCTTACGAAGGGCAAAATAGAGAACGTGTAAAACTTATGAAATCGCTTAGCGTTGGTTGGGTTGTCTTAGCTTTAATTTATATTGTAATTGCTTTTACGTTTAGAAGTTATAGCCAACCCTTATTATTACTACTTTTAATTCCGTTGAGTTTACCAGCAGTAGCTTGGGGACATTGGATACACGATTACCCAGTAAACATTTTATCAATGTTAGGCATTATAGCACTTATTGGTATTATGGTTAACGATGGTTTGGTATTTATAGGTAAATTTAATAGTAATCTACGTGAAGGTTTTAAGTTTGATGATGCTTTGTTTGAAGCTGGTCGCTCTCGTTTTAGAGCCATATTTTTAACGTCAATAACAACAATTGCAGGTTTAGCACCATTAATTTTTGAAGAAAGCAGACAAGCTAAATTCTTAATACCAATGGCTGTGTCTATTGCTTATGGTATTGGTTTTGCTACGGTTTTAACCTTAGTCGTTTTACCAATATTTTTATCGTTTGGTAATTTTATAAAGCGAACCACAAAATGGTTATATACAGGGAATGAGGTTACCAAAGAAGAAGTAGAACGTGCTATTAAAGAACATAACGCAGCACACAATACAAGTCAACTTATAACTGAAGAAAATGAAGAAGCCTAGTTTTAAAAGTGTTGTTTTAGCATTTATTGTATGCGTTGCCTTTAACGGGTTTTCGCAGAACGTTGTAAAATCTTCTGAGCTTATTGGCTTAGCTTTAGAACACAATTATGGAATAAAGATTGCAAATAACACACTTGCAGTAGCTGTAAATAATAAAAGCATTCTTAATTCGGGCTATTTACCAACCTTAACAGCAAATGCAGGAGCATCTATAGATAAGCAAAACACAGAAGGAGAATTAGCAAACGGAGAAAGCAGAATAGCTAATGGAGCAGAAACCAGACGTTACAATGCATCAATAAATTTAAATTACACCTTGTTTGATGGTTTTGGTAGATACTACAATTACAAACGCTTAAAAGAACAATACAATTTAAGCGAGCTACAAGCCAGAGCAACCATAGAGAACACCATTACCCAATTGTTAACCATTTATTATGATGTTGCAAGACGCAGCGAAAATTTAAAATCTTTAGACGAAACACTAAAAATTTCGAAAGACCGATTAACCCGAGCAGCATATCAGTTTGAATATGGGCAAAACACCAAGCTACAAGTGTTAAATGCAAAAGTAGATATTAATAACGACAGCATTACTAGTATTACAGCTCGGCAAGCCTTAATCAATGCCAAGCGCGATCTTAATTTTGTAACAGGAAATAAAATAGATAAAGAATTTGCAGTAGATACAACCGTAACCTTCTTATTACAATTAAATAAACTAGACTTGTTATCTAAATTATACAGCAACAATGTAAATTTAATTCAGAGTAAAAAAAATACCACCATTAATGAGTTTATAATTAAAGCCAATACATCGGGTTATTTACCAAGGGTAGGATTAACAGGTTCTTATGGTTGGAATGAATCTACCAATAATAGCCCATTAGCATTTTTACTTCAAAATACAAATACAGGGTTGTCTGCGGGTTTAAATTTAACATGGAATTTGTTTGATGGAGGAAGTACACTTACTAATGTAAAAAATGCAAAACTTAATCTCGAAAATCAAAAACTTCAAAATACCCAATTACAACTAGACATAGAGCGTAATTTTAATAATGCTTGGGACGATTACCAAAATAAATTGCAGATTTATAACGTTCAAGAAATTAATATAAAAACCGCTAAAAATAATTTTGAACGTACTAAGGAAAAATTTAAGCTAGGGCAAGTTACCTCAATAGAATTTAGACAAGCACAGCAAAATTTATTAACAACAGAGTTAAGTAAAAACTCAGCAAAATACGATGCTAAATTAGCCGAAATATTAGTGCTTCAAATTAGCGGTGAATTACTAAACGTAAAGTTTTAAGTTTTATACCATGGACGAACATTTTTTTCAATGTCCGCATTGTTGGGAAAATATTTCTATGTTAATAGATGTGTCTCAGCACCAACAAACCTACATAGAAGATTGCGAAATTTGCTGTAATCCTATTCAAATATCAGTAACT
>JBMYXP010000029.1:0-18353 GCA_049608525.1 Winogradskyella sp. | reverse complement strand
ACTTCGTTTAATCGGAGTATAAAAAACATTGAAACGATTTTTTATACTAACTCGTCCTACACAATTTTAAAAAACCTCATCGAGGTAAATTCACCTTAGAAATTATCCATATATTGTTTTTTTTAACTATCTTTGAGGTAAATTTACCGCAATGATATGATAAGTGAAATATTGAAAAAAAGTTTTGACACTGAATCTAATTTTGACGAATTATTAAAAAGCAAACTCAAATCTTCAGGTTTGAGTAAAACTCATTTTGAAAGACTTTCTGGTATTCAAAGAAAAAGTCTAGATGCAATTCTTAAAAAATCATCTAAGCAAACTGATATTATCAACTTGCTCAAACTTGGTGAATTTTTAGAATTAAATCTTGAGGAACTCTTAATACTACATTTTAAAGATAGACCAACGGATGAAATTAAAGAATTACAAAATTCAATGGATATAACTTACATCAACAAAAATTTTGACTTAAAAACATTAGCGAGTTTAGACTTTATTAAAATTGATGATTCCGTTGAGGATTTGACTAAAAGAATTTGCGAGTTCTTTGAAATAGATTCAATTTATGACTATGAGCAAGAATTAAACGATGCTTTATATAGTAGAACAAAACGTTCTTTTAGCGATAAAATGAAAGACTTTTGGATTAAATCTTCTTATAAGTATTTTGAACTCATAGATAATCCAAACGAATATTCAAGAGAGCGACTTATTGATTTAATTCCAAAAATAAAACCATACACCCAAAATGTTGAAAAAGGTTTATTGACAATTTTTCAAGCATTATTCAACGTTGGAGTTACTGTTGTATTTCAACCTTCGTTGCCTAAAACACAAATTCGAGGAGCTACATTTTTCATAAACAATAAACCTTGTGTTGTAATTACAGATTTTAATAAAAATTATGCAACAATTTGGTTTGCATTAATACACGAATTAAATCACGTGCTTTTTGATTTAGAAACGATCGAGGATACAAAATTTCATCTTTCTGGAGAACCAGACTTGTTTTTATTACAAGAAGATAAAGCAAATGAATTTGCGTCGGAATATTTATTGTCGTCAGAAAAAATGAGATATATCGAAAAACTAATTAATAATCCATTAGTTGTTAATCGTTTTGCGAAAGAGTGCCAAGTTCATTCTTGTATAATCTATTCACAATATCAATGGCGACAATCTGAATTAGGAAATAACTATTGGGGGTTTTTCAAAGAACATTTCCCAGATGTTTCTTTGGCAACAAAAAACCTAAATGTATCAAATTGGGATGTTAAGTCATTAAGACTTGCAGCCGAAAAAATAAGAGAACTTTTAACAGTATAAAATGGCTAAAGAAAATAAGAATACGGACAAAAAGAAAAGAGAGTTATCGAAAGAAGATATCGAACGCTTAGAGTTGCTTCAAAAAGCAGATGAAGTAAAAGGCGAACAATTATCAATAAATCTCGATTCAGAAATAACAGTTGAAAATCAAGCTATTAAACTGCTTGGTCAAAGAATTGATGACCCAGTTGAGAAGTTTCAGTTGTATTATCATGGACTTTCAAAACTGCTAAAAGATAACTTGCCGAAAGGAAAAGAAAATGAGCAAGTAAGAAGAATAGTATATGATGAAAAAAATATCCTGATTAATCGTGGAGCAAAAAAAGATGAAAAAGGAATACGAGGTAGCGACGGTAGAATGGCATATATAGAGGATTTAGAAATTGCAATTCAAATTGTAGCAGATTGGATTTCTATAAAAGGCTCACCATCAGATATATTTATGGCTTTTTGGGATAAAAACGAGGAGCTAAATTACGGGCATCAGAACTAAAAAACTGCGTAGAACAACGTATATAAAAAATAGCACAAGGTTTTGATTAACAAAAGATTAGTGCACATTTGCAAGGTCGCCAAATTTTTAAATTTAACGATTTCCAATAAAAAAGATAAATAGTAAAATTTAAAAATCTGGCTTGTGCTTAATCCGAATAATTATCGCTAGTTTGCACGCTACGAGCCATATACCAAACCGATAAGCGTAATCAGAAAAAAGACAGTACATTTTTACTAACTAAATTTAACAAAACACCTCATAAATTAAATTTTTCACATTTTGTGGAACTAAAAACAAATTTCAATGAAACTACCTGTAATAAAACATCTTACACAATTTATAGAAGATAACGACGAAGATTATATCTTAGAAACCATAGAAACGCTCGAAAATTTAACAGAAGTACCTTCGCTTAAAGATGAAGAACTAGATGTAATTGGCGAGTTAATCTCTAATATGTATGGAGCAATTGAAGTGCATAAAATGGTTAAAGGTGGTACACCAAAAAAGGAAGCTTTAAATACATTTATGTCTCGTGTACTTGGGTCTATAGATAAGTAATAAAATTTAAAGAACACCCTTTAAAAATGTAATTTTAAGTATTTTAAAATTACATTTTTTGCATTAAAGCTTAATTTTAAGGATAATACCTTAAAATTAGTTTGTTAGTCTGCATTTTTTTTACTATAATGCAAAACTTTTTAAAAACAAACAAATTTATGGGCAGACCAGCAACAAAACCGACAAAACTTAAAGACGGTTTTTATATAGAGATTAGAAACAAAGGTGCCAGATCTGGTATAAAACTTTACAGCCAAACAGAATTTCAGATGAAACGTACCATAAAAGTGTACGAACGCACTAAAGAAGTAGTCATTTTAGGCGAATCTGTAGATGGAAAGTTTGTAAACAAAACCCCAAAAGTACATGTAGCAAGTTAAATTTAACTTGAATCATTTTTTTTATAATATATATCTAGTTTTATATGATGACATCATCTACAAATAAACCCAAAGTATGGTTTTGGATTGTTAGTGCTTTTGCATTGTTGTGGAATGCAATGGGTGTAAATGCCTATTTGCAACAAGCATATAACACTAAAGCACACCAAGCAATGTATAATGCAGAGCAATTAGAAATTATAGCTCAACAACCTGCATGGTATGCTGCTGCTTTTGCAATTGCGGTATGCTGTGGTGCATTGGGTTGCATTTCTTTATTGTTTAGAAAAAAATGGGCTTATGGTTTATTTTTACTTTCTGCATTTGGGGCAATTATTCAGCATATTTATATTTTTACAACCGTAGAGATGAACATGGCTGCTATGATAATGCCCATATTAATAATTGTAGTATGTTTACTTTTAATCTTTTTTGCTAAAAATGCTATTGCAAAAGGTTGGCTAAACTAATTTATAAAATTTACTAAGCCATTATGTGCTAGAAGTCCATAGGTTTGGTTTGCAGACTTAAAATTTGCTTCGTGTAATGGCGACTACATAACACCAAAAAAATCGTAGAAATTTTTAACATACGTTTCAAAAAATTTTAGTAACTAAAGCACATTATTTTAACTAAATTTGAAATCATAAAAAAAGATGCTAATTAACAACATTAGCATCTTTTTTTTATTCAAAATTTACAGCATGTAATATTAAACCAGAGGCAGGTGCTATGTAATCCATAATTTCTGTACTCTCTTGTTTTAATGTTTGTTCTATATAATCTAAAGTTACTTCACCTCTACCCAATTTTATTAATACACCAAACATTAACCGAATTTGGTTTCGCATAAATCCTTTTCCTTCTACTTTAAATACATAAGACTTTTCTGGAAAGAAATTTGCTGTATAGATTGTGTTATCTACAATTTCTGAAGTTTCTATAGTTCTGTTATACTCTCCTTTATCCGTAGCTTTATAACAATAACTTTTAAAATTATGAGAACCTGCAAACAACTTTGCACCTTGCTTCATTAACTCTATGTTTAATGGGGCTAAAATTGTAGTTAATATTGGTGCACAAAACGGATGATTTTTTTGCCCTTCGGAAAACACATAATGGTATTCTTTTAATTTTGGATCTTGTATAATATTAAATTTATTATCGACTTCTTTTATAGATAATGCCCTTATATCTTGTGGTAAGTTATGATTAAAAAGTTCTAAAAACGCATTAAAATCTTTAATTGGTTGGTTATAAATAAACAATTCTAAGGCTGCTTCATTAGCAGATACCATAGCATCTGTTCTGCCAGCACCGAGTGTTTTAAACCTTTGGTCTTTTAAAATAAATTTTAAGGTTCTGTCTATCATTAAATGTATAGTTTTTACATCGGGTTGTTTTTGCCAACCATGAAACCGATACCCTAAATACTGTATTTTTAAGAGGTAATAATAACGTTTATTAAACATATAACTAAAAAAATAAAGCCACTAATGCTTAGATTAATGGCTTTTCAAAATTAATAATTTATAACTGTAAATAGTTACTGATTTCCTAAAATTATAGGAAGACCTGTGTCGCCAGAGCCTATAACTATAACTTTACTATTCGGAGATTCTGATAATTTTACTGTTGCTTCAATACCTTTATCCTGAAGAATTTTATCGGTTAATGATGCACTTAAAATTCGGTTAGCATCTGCTTTACCTTTTGCTTCAATAATTACTTTTTCTGCTTCTTTTGCAGCTGTTACCAATCTAAATTCGTATTCTAAAGATTCTTGTTCTTGCTTTAATTTTCGCTCAATGGCATCTTTAATAGTTGGTGGTAAGGTAACATCTCTTATTAAAATGTTGTTTAATTGTATGTATTGTGGTTCTACAATTTTTTTAGTTTCTTCAAAAATTTCATCTTGTATGGCATCTCGTTTACTAGAGTATAATTGCTCTGGTGTATAACGTCCTACAACACTCCTTGCTGCACTTCTTATTGCAGGTTGTAAAACTCTTCTTATATATTCTCTTCCTTTTTCTTTGTGCAGTCTGCTTAAATTTTTATAATCTGGTTGATAAAGTACAGACGCATCTAATTTAATATCTAATCCGTTAGAAGACAAAACAGACATTTTTTCTGGCAACTCTTGCTGTCTAACTTCATAATCAATAATACTGTTCCAAGGTGCCACAAAATTAATACCTTCACCTAGTGGCTCACTATCTGGATCTACTCCACCTCCTAACTGGTATAAAACACCAGCATGACCAGAATCTATGGTGGCCACAGACTTAAATAATAGTATTAAAATTGCACCAATAATAAATAAACTAATAATTCCTCCTTTTGGTAGTTTTTCCATGTTTTATGTTAAATTAATCCGTTATATTTTCTAATAAACCATTCTGTAAATAAGCTAAATGCTATAATGCTTAGCAGATATTTTAGGTCTATCAAAGATACAATATTTTTGTTGCTTTTTTGAAGCGTTACATACCTTTTATTGTTTATTAACTCCTCAACCAACTCATCTATTTGAGTACTAAAATAAGCTTTGCCATTTGTAGATTTGGACACAGCTTTTAACTTATCTAAATCTGCATTTAAAAACTGATGCTCTACATTATAATCTAATACTTGAAAACGTCCAGAAATAGAAACCGTGTTAGTTTGGTCTTTAATTGTAAAGTCGTAAAACCCAGATGCAATACCACTTAGATCTACTTTGTAATTGCCATTATTGAGTAAAAGTGGGACTTCCTTAGTAGAATTGTCTGTTTTGTTTTTTAGTACTGCGGTTAAAGTGGCAGAATTATCAAATTCAAAATTTTTATTAAAATAGTGTGCCGTTAATACAATGTCATCATTACCGTTGTAAAACGACTTATAGTCTATGGTTATACGTTTTCGTTTTTTGTTAGAACTTAAGTATTGAACTAGTTTATTTATAAAAATATCAAAAGCAATAAAATTACCAGTTTCTATATACGATTGTGCGCGCCACCTCCAAATACCTTCACCATTAAGTACAGCGTGTTTGCTTAGATTAACCTCAAACGTTGCAAGCAAAACTTCAGCTGTATTTATACCATTTACCGTTTTATATAGCATTACGCTATTTGGGGTAGAAAAATTAAACGCGCCAAATTGAGACTTTAAAGGTGGCAAATTGCTAAAATTGATTTGATCACAAATAAACGTATTATAATTAGTATTAAAACTAGCTAAAAAACGTTCTGATTGATTTGTAATTGTTTGCTTGTAATAATTTTGGCTAGCATTTAAAAGGTTCCAATTAGTCGCTGTGCCAGTTATGGTAAACGTATTTAGGTTTAGTTTTTTTATGTCTTTTAAAATTTCTTTAAAATTAGTATTGGGTTGATATAATATAACTAATTGAAAATCATTTATTTTAGACAAAAATTCTTTAGGTTTTAAAATTGAAACAGTGCGCTGCTCATTACTCTCAATAGCTTTTTTTATGGCTCCCAAATCGGGGTGCAACATATCTGAAACTAATGCAATATTTGTTTTCTCATCTATAACTTCTACTGCAAAGTTTTTTGTGTTATTAACGCTATTTTTTTCGTTATTTAGTGCAACCAACTCTACGCTATACGTTTTTACACCAACACTATTTGCTGATAATGTTGTTGAAATAACTTCTGAAGTTTTGTTTGAATTAAATTGAATTGACTTACGATACACTACTGTATTACCAGACCAAATCTTAAGTTCTGTATTTACAGTTGCCGAGCCGTTATAATTTGCAATAACCTCAACAGGAAATTTATTTTTTAAATACACATAACGATTAACGTTGAGTTGTTTAATACTTAAATCCAAATAGCGTATCGAATCTCCTAAAATTACAGAATAAATAGGCTGTTCTATCCCTTTTGAAGCATAACTGTAATCTTCTCCGTAGGTTTGATTGCCATCGGTAATTAAAACAATTGGTGCTGTACGGTTAGCATATACGTCGCTAAACTGTTGTATTGCTTTAGAAATATTAGATTGCGACTCATTAAAACTTAAACGCTCTAAATTGCGAACTGATTTACCAAAACTATACGTTTCTATAGCAAAGCGTTTACTTAATTCCGAATTATGTTTTAAATTTTGAAGCGTTTGATTTGCGCGTTCTTTTTGATTTAAATATGAAATAGATTCTGAATTATCCACAGCAACCACTAAAGTTGGCTTTTCTTCAAAATAAGTTAAAGCTTCAAATTTTGGGTTAATAAGTAATAACAATATACAAAAAATTGAAATTGCACGCAGCGCAGCCAATATATAGCTAAGTTTAGATTTTACTTTAAATTTATACACATACTGAAACAGCGCTAATAAAAGCGCTGTTATTGCTGCAATTGTTATGTATAAAATGGTTTCAGAACTCATTAATAAGTTTCAGTTTATTTTATTAAGATTACTGCCAATACAGTAATATGCTACGTTAACATACCGCCATCAACATGTAGCGTTTGCCCAGTAACATAAGCGCTCAAATCACTTGCTAAAAACACACAAGCATTTGCAATATCTTCTGGTGTACCACCACGTTTTAGTGGTATAGCATTTCGCCAACCTTTTACGGTATCTTCATCTAACTTTGCAGTCATTTCTGTTTCTATAAAACCTGGTGCAATAACGTTGCTTCTAATATTACGAGATCCCAACTCTAATGCTACAGATTTAGAAAACCCAATAATACCAGCTTTTGATGCGGCATAATTGGTTTGCCCCGCATTACCTTTTACACCAACCACAGAACTCATATTAATTATAGAACCTTTACGTTGTTTTAACATGGTACGTTGCACCGCTTTTGTCATGTTAAAAACAGATTTTAAGTTAACTTCTATTACTTTGTCAAAATCTGCTTCTACCATTCGCATTAACAAATTATCTTTTGTAATACCCGCATTATTAATAAGTACATCTATAGCGCCAAACTCTGCAAATACAGCTTCCGCTAATTTTTGAGATTCATCAAAGTTGGCAGCATTACTTTTATAACCTTTTGCTTTTACTCCCAATGTATTCAGCTCTTTTTCTAAATCGTTTGCCGCTTCTACTGATGAGCTGTATGTAAAAGCTATATTTGCACCATGCTGTGCAAAAACTTGAGCAATACCTTTTCCTATACCACGACTTGCTCCTGTAATTATTGCAGTTTTTCCTTCTAATAGTTTCATATTAATAAAAATCGGTTAGTTAGTTTTATTTTGAATAATAATTTTTGCGTTTTAATATCTATAATCACTTACAGTAATTGGTATTCATTGTATTTAAAAACCAAATTGTTATATTCTTTATAGGCTTCTATAACAGAAAACTAATGTGGTACATCAAATTAAGTTTTTCAAATTATGTATTTCAAATATAGTAATAACAAGTTTATTAGGTATGTAAATAAACTATAAATAATTTGAATTATATGACACTTATATGCTTAAAAAATACGGATCAGTACTGGGTTACAATTTCACTTTAAATTAAAACGAAACATCTTCTAGCAAAATAGCATTAAAATATCGGCTATAGTTAGGTTTCTTTTTCGTTTTAATTAAATATAAAATAGAACTGTAGCAATTGCTATGTTTATAATTTCTATTTCATCTCAACAAAAAATAATTCAAATTAGTTTTACAACATCTTAAAACTATTTTGGTATTAGAAACGGAATATTGGGCTTATTTTAAAAATAATTGGCAAAAGCCAAAAGAATGAAATAATTTATTGCGAAAGGCCTTTTTGTGAGGTAATATTTCATAAAAAATTCCATTAACTAAAACATAGTTAATGGAATTAAAGTTTATTTTTAATACAAATTTAGCCTAAAACCTCAGCTACTTTTTTTCCTATTTCAGCAGGCGAATCTACAACGTGTATGCCACATGCTTTCATAATTGCTTTTTTTGCTTGGGCAGTATCATCACTACCACCAACAATAGCACCAGCATGCCCCATTGTACGACCAGCAGGTGCAGTTTCACCCGCAATAAAACCAATAACTGGCTTTTTACTTCCGCTTGCTTTGTACCAGTTTGCAGCATCTGCTTCTAATTGCCCACCAATTTCACCAATCATTACAACAGCTTCTGTTTCTGGGTCGTTTATTAAAAGTTCTACAGCTTCTTTTGTAGTAGTACCAATTATGGGATCACCACCAATACCAATTGCAGTAGTTATTCCTAAGCCTTGCTTTACAACTTGGTCTGCAGCCTCATAGGTTAACGTACCAGATTTAGAAACAATACCTACATTTCCTTTCTTAAATACAAAACCTGGCATAATACCAACTTTAGCTTCGCCTGGTGTAATAACACCTGGGCAATTTGGACCAATAAGACGACAATCTTTATTTTTAATATAATTTGCAGTTTTTATCATATCTGCAACTGGGATTCCTTCTGTTATTGTTATAATAACTTTAATACCAGCATCCGCAGCTTCCATTATAGCATCAGCAGCAAAAGCTGGTGGCACAAAAATAATAGTTGTATCTGCACCTACTTTTTCTACAGCTTCAGACACGGTGTTAAAAACAGGCTTATCTAAATGTGTTTTACCACCTTTGCCTGGAGTTACACCACCAACAACGTTAGTGCCGTATTCTATCATTTGTTGTGCATGAAAAGTACCTTCACTACCTGTAAAACCTTGTACTATGATGTTAGAATTTTTATTAACTAAAACGCTCATTATATATTTGTGTTTTTAAGTTTATTGTATATTAATTGTTGTGCAAAAATAAGTTTTTTGATGCGCAAAACCGAAGTCTTTTATCATTTTATTTAGTGTTTAATTTCTGAATCTTAAATTTACATCATCAAAAAGACTTCAAAATTATAGATTTTTTAATTTTTGAAGTATTTCTGGAATCTTTTTAATATAAGCACTCTGTTTAAAAAATGCTCTTGCATCTATTGCTGGCGAACCAAAGTAGGTTTTACCTGCATCTGTAGAATGTCCTAAACCAGATTGTGCATAAATTACTGTGCCTTTTGCTAGTGTTATACCGCTTTTTACACCAACTTGCCCCCAAATAGTTACATCATCTTCTACAACAACACAACCTGCTATTGCGGTATGCGATGCAATTAAACTGTTGCGACCTAAAATAGTATCGTGACCAATTTGAATATGATTGTCTAATTTTGAACCTTCACCAATTGTAGTATCTCCTGTAACTCCTCTATCTATTGTGCAAAGCGCACCAATATCTACGTTGTTTTTAATAATAACGCGTCCACCAGATTTTAATTGGTCGTAACCTTCTGGCCTGTTTTTATAATAAAATGCACTTGCACCTATAACAGAATTTGCATGTATTGTAACATGGTCTCCAATTATAGTATCGTCATATATACTTACATTAGAATGAATGGTACAATTTTTACCTATTGAAACATTATTACCAATAAAGCAATTGGGCTGAATAATTGTGTCTTTACCAATTGTTACATCTTCTGCTATGGCTACATTAGAAGCTTTAAAAGGCTTAAAATGTGCGGTAATTTTATTAAAATCTCTAAACGGATCTTCTGATATTAAAAGTGCTTTACCTTCTGGGCATTCCACTTGCTTATTAATTAAAACGATAGTTGCAGCAGATTGTAATGCTTTATTATAATATTTTGGGTGATCTACAAAAACAATATCACCAGATGCAACAACATGAATTTCGTTTATTCCTAAAACTTCAAAATCTTCTGAACCAACAAATTCACAATCTATGAGATTTGCAATTTGTTTTAATGTATGTGGCTTTGGGAATTTCATGTTTTAGTTTTCAGTTTTTAGTTGCAGTTTTTAGTCTAATTAGTGAGACTGTGTAATTACAAACTAGGTTTTATTGGTCTCAAATTTTAGTTAAAACGATGTACTTTAGTGCATCTCGCTTTAGCTTCTAAAAATTTTTGACACGGATTTTACGAATTTTCACGAATTTATGGCGTTAACTATTTGTCATTTCACGAAGCAGACTCTTAGTCTGTAAACCAAACCAATGGACTTCAAGTATATAGTGGTTTATTCTTTAATACGTTCTTTATAAGTCCCTTTTTCAGTTTCAACTTTAATTTTATCACCTTCATTTATAAATAAGGGTACATTTACCACTGCTCCAGACTCTACAGTTGCAGGTTTGGTTGCATTTGTTGCCGTATTACCTTTAATACCTGGCTCGGTAGCAGTTACTTCTAAAATAACCGATGCTGGTAAATCTACTGAAAGTGGCATATCGTCTTCGGTATTAATAAGTATCGTTACAACCTGGCCTTCTTTCATAAGCCCAGGATTATCTAGAGCGGCTTCTAATAATCGTATTTGTGAATAGTCTGATTCATTCATAAAATGATAAAACTCGCCATCGTTGTATAGATACTGAAATTTGTGAGTTTCTACACGCACATCATCAATTTTATGACCTGCAGAAAATGTGTTATCTAATACTTTACCTGTTGTAACACTTTTCATTTTTGTTCTTACAAAAGCTGGACCTTTACCAGGTTTTACATGAAGAAATTCTACAATCTTATATATATCATTATTGTATTTTATACATAATCCGTTTCTAATATCTGAAGTACTTGCCATATTTTAGTTGTTAGTCTTTAGTGAATAGTTGTTAGTCTTTTATAGACTAAGTTTTTAATTTGATTTAAAATAGCCTTTCATTATTCCACGATGCGAATTTTTAATAAATTGAAGAATTTCATCGCGTTCTGGTGTGGCTTCCATTTCTGCTTCTATTAAATCTGAAGCTTGAGAATTATTATAATTCTTTTGGTATAAAAGTCTATAAATATCTTGTATTTCTCTAATTTTTTCGGTGGTATAACCACGACGTCTTAAGCCTACAGAATTTATACCAACATAAGATAAAGGTTCTCTACCCGCTTTTACATAAGGTGGTACATCTTTACGTACTAATGAGCCACCAGTAACAAAGGCATGGTTGCCAATAGAACAAAATTGGTGTACCGCTGTCATACCTGCTAAAATTGCATAATCTCCTACATTGGTGTGTCCTGCAAGTGTACTGTTATTAGAAAAAATACAATGATTACCCACAACACAATCGTGAGCAATGTGGCAATAAGCCATAATTAAACAATTATCGCCAATAACGGTTTTCATTCTATCTGTTGTACCTCTATTAATAGTTACACACTCTCTTATGGTTACGTTGTCCCCAATTTCTACAGTAGTGTCTTCGTCGTTATATTTTAAATCTTGTGGCACAGCAGAAATTACAGCACCAGGAAATATATTACAATTTTTACCGATACGTGCACCTTCCATAATGGTTACATTACTTCCTATCCAAGTACCTTCTCCAATTTTTACATTATTATGTATGGTAGTAAAAGGTTCTATTACGACATTCTTGGCTATTTTTGCTCCAGGATGTACGTATGCTAGTGGTTGATTCATTTTAATTAGTTTGTTGTTTAGTTATTTGTTGTTTAGTTATTTGACTTAACGTCTTTACAACAAACGGCATAACATTTATTTTACTTTAGAAATTTGAGCCATTAACTCAGCTTCTGCACACAATTTACCATTGGCATAAGCATAACCTTGCATGTGGCAAATGCCTCTTCTAATTGGTGTAATTAATGAGCATTTAAATATTAAGGTATCACCGGGTACTACTTTTTGTTTAAATTTTACATTATCCATTTTCATAAAAAATGTTAAGTAATTTTCTGGGTCTGGCACAGTGCTTAAAACTAGTATTCCGCCTGTTTGCGCCATAGCTTCAATTATTAAAACACCTGGCATTACTGGCGCACCAGGAAAATGACCTTTAAAAAACGCTTCGTTCATGGTCACGTTTTTCATTCCTATAACATGGTTTTCAGAGAGTTCGTAAATTTTATCTATTAATAAAAAGGGCTGTCTGTGCGGCAACACATTCATAATTTGATTTACATCCATTAACGGAGTGGCATTCAAATCTACTTGTGGTACATTATTTCGTCTTTCGTTTTTTATAAGTTTAGCCATTTTTTTTGCAAACTGTGTGTTTACAAAATGCCCAGGTTTATTTGCAATGACCTTACCCTTAATACGTGTACCGATTAGTGCTAAATCGCCAACAACATCTAAAAGCTTATGACGTGCCGCCTCATTTGGGTAGTGCAATGTTAAATTATCTAATATACCATTAGGTTTTATGGCAATGTTATCTTTGTTAAAAGCGACTTTAAGCTTTTCCATTGTTTCAGAAGATAAGGCTTTATCGACATAAACAATAGCATTATTTAAGTCACCTCCTTTTATTAAACCATGCTCTAACAGCATTTCAATTTCATGCAAAAAACTAAAGGTTCTGGCATTTGCAATTTCGGTTTTAAAATCGGCAACAGTATTCATAGTTGCATTTTGTGTACCTAAAACTTTAGTACCAAAATCTACCATTGTAGTAATTTGATAGGTATTAGATGGCATTAAAATAATTTCACTTCCGGTGGCATCATCGGTGTAAGACACCACTTCTGTTACTTCATACTCTTCTCTAAATGCGGTTTGCTCAACTATGCCTACTTTTTCTATGGCTTCTATAAAAAACTTAGATGAACCGTCCATTATTGGTGGCTCAGAAGCATTTAAAGCAATTATGGCATTATCAATATCTAAACCTACTAAGGCTGCTAAAACGTGCTCGCAAGTTTGAATTGTTACTCCATTTCGCTCTAAACACGTACCACGCTGTGTGTTAGTAACATAGTTAGCGTCTGCTTCCATTTTTGGGCGACCTTCTAAATCTACACGTTCAAAAAGAAAGCCAGAGTTTTCTGCGCCTGGTTTAAAAACCAATGTTACATTTTCACCAGTATGAAGACCAACTCCTTTTAGGGTTACCTCTTTTGCAATGGTTTTTTGTTTGATTTGAGTTTTAATTATTGCCATTAACTTTTTTTTCTAATTCGTTTATTGTTTTAACAAGCTTTGGTAAGTTTTTAAAATGTACATACGATTTTACGTAATTTCCATAATCTATTGCTGGCGATCCGTATAGTTTTTCTCCGTCTTTTACGCGATGTCCTATACCTGTTTGTGCTTGTACTTTTACATGATCCCCGATAGTAAGATGACCAGCAATGCCTACTTGCCCACCAATCATACAATACTTACCTATTTTTGTAGAACCTGCGATACCTGTTTGTGCAGCAATTACAGTATTTTCATCTATTTCTACATTGTGTGCAATCTGTATTTGATTATCTAATTTTACACCCTTTTTTATTAGTGTAGATCCTAAAGTGGCACGGTCTATTGTAGTTGCAGAACCTATATCTACATTGTCTTCTATAATAACATTACCTATTTGTGGTACTTTTTGAAATTCTCCATTCTCATCTGGTGCAAACCCAAAACCATCGGCGCCAATTATTGCTCCAGAATTAATTATACAATTTTTTCCTATTTGTGTTTCAGAATATAGTTTAACACCCGAAAAAATTGTGGTATTGTCTCCTATGGTTACATTATCACCTATATAAGAGTTTGGGTAGATTTTAACATTGTCTCCTAAAACAACATTTTCTCCTAAGTAAGAAAACGCACCTAAATATACATTTTCGCCATAAACAGCGGTTTTAGATCTAAAACTAGGCTCTTCAATACCCAATTTATTGTTTTTTACTTGGTTGTAATAGTCTAAAAGTTTTGAGAACGATTTGTAAGCGTCATCTACTTTTATAAGTGTGGTTGTTATATCGGCTTCTGGTTCAAAATCTAAATTAACAATTGTTATTGAAGCCTTTGTTGTATATATGTAAGGTTTGTATTTTGGGTTTGCTAAAAACGTTAGCGAGCCTTCGGTGCCTTCTTCTATCTTAGCGAGTTTATAAACTTCAATATTGGGGTTACCAACAATTGTGCCTTCTAGGATACCTGCGATTTGTTCTGCTGTAAATTTCATGTGGTTATAACTATTTTTTTTTCAGCGGACACATGTTGTTCGCAATTAATCATTTCTTTATGTGTTACTAATTTATTCTGAATTGATTTTTACAAAAATAGAAAAAATGTATCACATTTTCTTTTTAGGATAGCAGATATAATATTTAGTTACGGGTTTACTGAGTGCTTTTAGGTTTAATTGGTCTGATGCTTTAACGATATCTTTAATTTTTCCTGTTTTAAATAAAATATTAATTTGCTGGGTTTTGGCTTGGTAGGCTTGGTTTGTTATGGTGCCACCAAATACAAAATAGGCCGCTTCTGGTTTAGATATTTTATATTTATTCATTAATATTTCAGAATGTGAAATTAATTCAGAAGCATTAATAGGTTTGTTTTTCAATTTTATTTTAAGTAAATCTCTATTCAAAATCATTTTACAAAGATGACGCAGCACAAAATCGCTATGATTTTGCCAATCTTTTAGCGCAGCTACAATATCGTAATCGTCTAATTCTGCAAAAATCTCTAGGGTTTTAGTATTAAACGTATCGGCAGAAATTTTTGTACCTAAGAAAAATAATAATGCGGTACTACAGTTTAGATGTACACCGTTACTTACAAGTTCTTTTGCACGTTTTAACACGCGAGTTATAAGCTGCTCGGCAACAACACCTGTTTTGTGTAAATACACTTGCCAATACATAAAACGCCTGGCAACCAAAAATTTTTCGACACTATAAATGCCTTTTTCTTCAACAACCAACTCATCATTTACCACATTGAGCATAGTTATTAAACGCTCACTATTTACGTTTCCTTCTGCAACACCTGTATAAAAACTATCGCGTTTTAAATAGTCTAATCTATCCATATCTAATTGGCTAGATATTAGCTGACACATAAATTTGCGTGGATAGTCTCCTCTAAATATTGAAATGGCTAACGTTAAACTTCCGTTAAATTCAATATTTAGATTTTCCATAAAACGAAGCGAAATTTCCTCGTGCGAAATTGCATTGACTATACTATGTTCCATGGCATGCGAAAATGGACCATGCCCAATATCGTGCAATAAAATGGCTATTAACAATCCGTTTTCTTCGTCTTCAGAAATTGTAACCCCTTTAAAACGAAGTACATTTAATGCGTTTTGCATTAAGTGCATACAACCTATAGCGTGCTGAAAACGGGTATGATGCGCACCTGGATAAACCAAATACGACAACCCCATTTGGCTAACACGCCTTAATCTTTGAAAGTGCTTGTGCTGTATAAGATCAAAAATTAAAGCATTAGGTATCGTAATAAAACCGTAAATTGGGTCGTTAAATATTTTAAGTTTGTTATTATGCAAACGTTTTCTTTTTAATTAATACTAAAACAAATATACAGTAACATGATAAATATTCTCTGGGTTGACGATGAAATTGATTTACTAAAACCACATATTCTATTTTTAGAACAAAAACAATACGTGGTAACCACTTGCCAAAGTGGCACAGAAGCTTTAGAGATTATTAACGACACCAATTTTGATATTGTTTTTTTAGATGAAAACATGCCTGGACTTACAGGTTTAGAGACACTTAACGAAATAAAAGAACGACGTGCCAACTTGCCTGTGGTAATGATTACCAAAAGTGAAGAAGAATATATAATGGAAGAAGCCATTGGTAATAAAATTGCAGATTATTTAATAAAACCTGTAAACCCAAATCAGATTTTATTGAGTTTGAAGAAAAACTTAGACCATTCGCGTTTGGTTTCAGAAAAAACAACCTCAAACTACCAACAAGAATTTAGAAAAATTGCTATGGATTTAGCTATGGTAAATTCTTATGAAGAATGGGTCGATTTATATCAAAAACTGGTATATTGGGAGTTGCAATTAGAGAGTATTGAAGATGTTGGCATGAGTGCTATTTTAGAATCTCAAAAAAATGAAGCAAACACTCAGTTTGGAAAATTTATTGAAAAAAACTACGAAGATTGGTTTCAACACAAAGCCGATGCACCAATTTTATCGCATACCCTTTTTAAAGATAAAATTGTACCAGAGTTAAGCGATAAGCAACCCACACTTTTAATAGTTATAGATAATTTAAGATACGACCAATGGAAAGCTTTTGAACCTATAATAAATAACTATTACAAAAAAACCTCTGAACATTCATTTTATAGCATTTTACCAACGGCGACACAATATGCGCGTAATGCAATATTTTCGGGCTTAATGCCTGCAGATATGGAGAGTCTTTATCCTCAGTATTGGAAAAACGATACCGATGAAGGTGGCAAAAACATGCACGAAGCAGATTTTTTGAGCGCACAGCTAAAACGTCTAGGCTTAACACATATAAAGTACGATTATCATAAAATTACAAATTTAAAAGCTGGAAAAAAGTTAGTAGAAAATTTTAAATCTCTAAAGGACAACGATTTAAATGTTGTAGTCTATAATTTTGTAGATATGTTATCGCATTCTAAAACCGAAATGGAAGTTGTAAAAGAATTAGCATCTAACGATAAAGCCTACCGATCGTTAACTGTAAGTTGGTTTAAAAACTCACCATTATTAGAAATGATACAACTATCTCAACAACTAGGTTTTAAACTCATTTTAACAACCGACCATGGCACAATTAACGTAAAAACACCATCTAAAGTCATTGGCGATAGAGATACAAGTTTAAATTTGCGTTACAAAACAGGCCGAAGCCTTACCTACCAAGATAAAGATGTTTTAGCTATAAAAAACCCTAAATCTGTACATTTACCTGCATTAACCATGAGTAGTTCGTTTATTTTTGCAAAAAACGATTTCTTTTTAGCATACCCAAATAATTACAACCATTATGTAAGTTATTACAAAAACACCTACCAACATGGAGGAGTGTCTTTAGAAGAAATGATAATTCCGTTTGTAGTTTTTGATCCTAAATAAAATAGTTATTCTTACTATGAAATCTATAGAATACACCTACCATTTAAATGACATAGACAGTATTGCTGCACGTATATTACCACAACTAAACGCTAAAGTTATTATTATTAATGGAGAAATGGGAGCTGGCAAAACCACTTTTGTTAATGCACTATTAAAAGCAATGCAAAGTGATGATGTAGCCACTAGCCCAACATTTTCTATTGTAAATGAATATACAATACCAAACGATAAAGTATATCATTTCGATTTTTATAGAATCGCATCTATAGACGAAGCCTATAACTTTGGTGTAGAGGATTACCTATATAGCAACCATTGGTTATTTATAGAATGGCCAGAGCGTATAAAAGAACTTTTGCCAGAAAAATTTAACACCATTACCATTACTGCAATAGATACGACTAACAGAAAAATAACACTAAACACCTAAGCAAAAAAAACTCTAATATTTAACCTTATAAATTACAATGACTTACATTATATTTAATATTAAAACAATAGATATCTTTGTAGTGCAAAAAGCAAATCTTAAAGGGAGATTACTTAATTAGTTTAACACGTCCATAAATGTAAAAGTTTATGGACTTTTTATTTATTTTGAAATTAAACATAAACCCACTATTGACCGTAAGTCCTTAGGTTTGGTTTACAGAAAAAAAAGTCTGTTTAGATAAATGACGAATACCTAATACCTTAAATTCGTTAAAACTAGTGA
>JBMYXP010000028.1:0-19051 GCA_049608525.1 Winogradskyella sp. | reverse complement strand
TACAAATTGATATTAGTGTGTTTTTTTCAAAATATAAAACCAAAGAAAGCAAAAGAAAACAATGGTTTAATTCTTTATAAAATTGTTAAATTTTCTGTTAATCGCTATGCCTATCTTTACACTTTTAGCTAACTTTGTGGCGATTTTATAAAAGATTATAATTTTAAAAATAGAATGATGAAAAAATTAATGTTATTAAGTTTTAGTGCAATGATTTTATTAGCCTCTTGTGTGTCTAAGAAAGATTATGTATCACTACAATCAAAACAAAAAGAAACACAAGATCTGTTAAATACTGCAACTGTAAAATTAAACAGTTGTTTGTCTGATGCCGCAGCTGCAAATGCGCGTGTAGAAGCTATGAGAGATCAGTTGGCCGATTTGCGAAAAAGTAATGATGCTTTAATTAAAAACTCTCAAGATATGACCGAGCTTACCAGTAAAGGTGCTCAAAATCTTGAAACTTCTTTAGAAAGCTTAAGAGAAAGTAACTTAAAAATAACACGCTTACAAGATGCACTAACGCGAAAAGATAGTGTTACTTTAGCAGTAGTTACTAGTCTTAAAAAAGCCGTTGGCATTAGTGACCCAGATATTGAGGTTAATGTAGAAAAAGGAGTAGTGTTTATTTCTATTGCAGATAAGTTATTATTTAAGAGTGGTAGCTATAATGTCACTAATAGAGCTAATGAAGTTTTAGCTAAAGTTGCTAAGGTAATTAATAGTAAGCCAAATTTTGAAGCTATGGTTGAGTCTCACACCGATAATGTACCCTACAACAAACCACCATTATTAGACAACTGGGATTTAAGTGTAAAACGTGCAACTTCTGTTGTTAGAGTTTTAGAAAGCCTAGGTGTTAATTCGCAACAATTAATTGCCGCTGGTCGTAGCTCTTACATGCCATTAGTAGAAAATGATACTGCTGCAAACAAAGCAAAAAACAGACGTACGCGTATTGTTGTATTACCAAAAATTGATCAGTTCTACGAAATGATTGAAAATGAAATGAAAAATTTATCGGCAGGAAATTAAGTTTTTTTAGTTATAATCATAATAAACGTCTCTTCTCAGAGGCGTTTTTAGTTTTATTTAATTTGAACTTACCAAACTTTACCTAACTATAATCTTCTTAAACGTAGAACCATTATTATGTATTACTTTTAATAAGTATAAGCCAGAGGCTAAATCTAAATCGATAAAATTTTCTTCTACAGATTTATAGGTCTTTAATCGTTTACCTGTTGCAGAAAACACTTCAATAGTAAGTAGTGCATCTATGCCAAATATAAAAACCCTATTTGTTGTTGGGTTAGGATATACGACAACATTGGGTTGTTGATTCTCTTTATTACTCAAAGATTGTGTCCAAATATCTCCCACATTATTACCCCAAATGTATTCTACTAATAATGGCTGGTCTATAAAAGGATTTCTATTTTTTTGCCAATTATAAACAATGTTATTTCTATTCATTTCAAAATCATCTGGTGGATCATTTCTATGCCAATTTAATAACGTATCTAAATCGCCTAATTGCCCTGTTGCACTAGGAAAACCATTTACTATTTGCAAACCATTATAGCGTATTTCCATAAACAAAACACTACGAGCAACATCTCCTTTAAAACTCCCTAAATTTGCTGTTGGACCAATATAATCTCCGTAATGTTTATTACCTCGCGAGCTGTTCTCTGAGGCATCTGCCGCCCTTAATGCGTGTGCATCTGAGTTGCCATGTCGTAAAGAATCTGCTTTGGTTGCCCAAAAATTATCTATACCATCAGCAAAATCATCATCGTCAATACTATAAAACCCACCTCTAGATCTCGGAAAAGTATGTTCTCTATTCCATTTACCATTACTATAAGAGCCTGTTTGCACATCTAATTTAGCTCTACCTTCTTCAGAATATACCAACCAAACTTCATTACTATTATTAGGATTTTGATCGGCTTCTTTTAAAATAGCTATAACATCTGCATAAGTTTGAGCTCTTACAATGTTAGGATCTGCGATAATATTTTGTAGTGCTTGTTTTAAAGCAGTACCCGATGTATTGTCTAAGCTACTATAATACCCTAATGGCTGTGTACTAGGTACAATACCTGTTGTAGGGTTTAGGGGTGTTCCCCATGCTGCAATAGTAAAATCATTATCTACAACCCTAACTTCTACATTATTATTTGAAGCAACAATAGGCTCTACTAAATCCAAAAAACTAATTTTTAAAACTTCATCGCCTTCATTATCTGCATCATCAATTAAAGTAATTGTTGTACTTGTAGAATTTTGACCACTTAGCAGTGTTAAATTTAAATTACCCGAAAAATCTGCAGTTGTAAAGCCAGAGTTATCTAAACTAATAGTAAAATCTATAGTTGATGTTACGTTTGTTTCTGAAGTAAAAGTAATATTAAACGTTTCATCTTCGTTATATTCTGTTTCTACAACAGTAATTGTTATGGGGTTAATCGCAATACCCAAACCATCATTTGGTCTTCTCGGTGTTGGTGTAACAGTAGAGAATGATTCTTCGCCCATAGCATTAACAAAACGCTGAATAGATTTTGGGTTTGCAGTTGTACCATTATCATTGTACTGCATTGTTTCTCCTAACAAAGCCATTAAAACGGTATCGTCAGAATCATTGGTGTCATAAACCATAGCATCTATTAAATTGGTTTGAGTTGCCAAAGTACCATCAGGAAAATCATTTACAGAGGCTTGGTAGATACCTACAGCATCTGCACCGTTTTGTATAATACTTTCTGAAACCAATACCTGTGGAAATGGAGATACACCTGTACTACCAATTACTAATAATCCGTTATTATCAGTTGTGTATCCGTTAAGATCTATTACTAAATAACTTGCATCTCCTCCACTCGATGACCCGTTAAAGAAAACAAGGATATAGCCATCTGTTGAAAAGTTTGAAGTTTCAGATTTTAGTTCTATAAACTCTTTTGTATCTACACCTGGAGTATCTGCATCTAACTCATTTATTACTAATACTTGAGACCAACTTACACAAGAAAAAAGGACAATTGTTAAACAGCTAAAAATTTTTATCATCATATTTTTTTTCAAATATAACTTTAAAATAAGGTACTAAATTATAAATTAAAATAGAACTTTACTTTTATAACAATACCCTAGAAAGCCTTAGTTCTAAAATTTCACTTTAATTTTCACAAAAAGATGAAAGTATAAAAACAACACCTTTTAAAGACAATATCCTACTACGTGTTTAAAAAACAGATAAAAAACACACTACAAACATATTATATTGAAATCATAAACTCAATTTATAATATCATTTATAAACTATACACAAGAGATATTGTAAAATATTATAACTAAAATTATTTTTTTACTTATATATTTAAATTCAAACACGCAGATTTAAATAAAAATGTTTGGAAAATGCTTTGCATTACTTCTATATTGAACATTCAATTGAAAAAAACTATGTATTAACCTCTAAACCAAAAAATTATGATGGCATTAGCAAAACTGATTATTGATATTATTATTTCAATACTCTAAATTAATTCTGAAAATTTAAAACTTAGTTCTAGACTAAGTTTTACTATTTTTGTAATCAAATTATATTAGGCATAAAAAATGGCTATTAAATAAAACAGATGAAGAAATCTACTTTTAAATTTTTTGCGAAACTCAATAAGGCAATTTTGCCTTCTTTTAGTAAAAAACAATTAGACTTAAGTAAAGCTTCAAAACTGCAACTTGCAATTATAGGTTGGCGTGTTTATGTAACAAAAAATGCTTTGTAGAGCGGTTTTATGTATTCAAACTAACAAAAAAAAGCCGATTAAAATTACTTTTAACCGACTTTTACTTAATCTAAATTATAGCTTAATTACCCGTTCATAGAAATTAAAAATTCTTCGTTATTTCTTGTTTGCTTAAAACGATCGTTAATAAACTCCATAGCTTCAACGGGGTTCATATCTGCAAGATACTTTCGCATTACCCACATTCGTTGTATGGTTGTAGCATCTAATAGAATATCGTCTCGTCTTGTGCTAGATGATGTTAAATCTATAGCTGGGAAAATACGACGGTTAGAAATTTTTCGATCTAACTGTAATTCCATATTACCAGTACCTTTAAACTCTTCAAAGATTACTTCGTCCATTTTAGAACCTGTCTCAGTTAATGCTGTAGCAATAATGGTTAAAGAACCTCCATTTTCTATGTTACGAGCAGCACCAAAGAAACGCTTTGGCTTGTGTAATGCATTGGCATCTACACCACCCGAAAGAATTTTTCCAGATGCGGGTTGCACTGAGTTATAAGCTCTTGCTAAACGTGTTATAGAGTCTAATAGTATAACAACATCGTGTCCACATTCTACCAAACGCTTTGCTTTTTCTAAAACAATATTTGCAATTTTTACATGCTCATGTGCTTCTTTATCGAAGGTTGAAGCAATAACCTCTCCACGCACATTTCGTTGCATGTCTGTTACCTCTTCTGGGCGTTCATCAATTAATAAAATCATTTGATATACTTCTGGGTGATTGGCTGCAATTGCATTAGCAACATCTTTAAGAAGCATGGTTTTACCTGTTTTTGGTTGCGATACAATCATACCACGTTGTCCTTTACCTATTGGCGCAAACAAATCCATGATACGTGTTGAAATTGTAGCTTGCTTTTCTGCAATATTAAATTTTTCTTGCGGAAATAACGGCGTTAAATGCTCAAAAGCAACCCTATCTCTTACCACATTTGGTAATTGGCCATTAATTTTACTTACTTTAATTAAAGGAAAATATTTTTCGCCTTCTTTTGGTGGTCTTACATGCCCTAAAACCGTATCTCCCACTTTGAGGCCAAATAACCTAATCTGAGATTGAGAGACATAAATATCGTCTGGTGAAGATAGGTAGTTGTAATCTGATGATCTTAAAAACCCATAACCATCTTGCATAACATCTAAAACACCTTCACTTTCAATAATGGCATCAAATTCAAAATCGGGTTCACGGTAGCGGTTTCTACTATCTTTATTCCCATTATTTTTAGAATTATTATGTGTGTTTCCGTCTT
Source organism: Winogradskyella sp. (assembly GCA_049608525.1). Taxonomy (GTDB): domain Bacteria; phylum Bacteroidota; class Bacteroidia; order Flavobacteriales; family Flavobacteriaceae; genus Winogradskyella. The sequence continues at coordinate 13,969 of JBMYXP010000028.1, read as the reverse complement.
TAGAACGAGGTTGCCTGTTGTTGTCGTTTTGAGGACGTCTTTTGTCGTCTTTGCGAGGGTTTGGCTTTTTTTGTTCTTGGGCTCTCGGGTTGGGTTTGTCTTTTACAGGTTTATCTGTATTAGATTTTTCTTCTTTTAATTTATTTTCTTGAGGTTTACGAGCCTGAGGTTTAAGCTCTTGTGGTTTGGGCTTAGCGGCTTCTTTTTTTTCTGTAACTTCTACAGACTTTTTTTCTGTAGTATTTTTAGGCTTTTTTTCTACCCTAGCACGTTTTTGTGGCGGCTTATTCTGCTTTTTTTGCTTAGGTTCTGTAACTTCTGGCGCTATCGTTGCTTTTACAGCCTCGGGGTTTGCTGCTTGATAATCTAAAATTTGATAAACCAAATCTAATTTTTTTAACGTACGGAATTTTGGTACATTTAGTTGTTTAGCAATAACCTGTAATTCTGGAAGCTTTTTAGCTTTTAACTGGGAAATTTCGAACATTTTTGTGTATTATAATTTTGATATAACTAATTCTATACTTTCTAAATGAAATTATACAGAAAATAATAAAATTAATATGGAAGATTTAGAGTGATGTAATTCAGTATATTACTTATTTCTATTGCAATTATACAATTTTATTTTATAATAAAATCTATCTTTTTAAAAATAAACCATTAATTTTGTGAAGCTTTAAGTAAAAGTATAATGATACAACGCATACAATCTCTTTATTTATTATTAGCAGCTGTTATTTCAGTAGGCTTAATATTTGTATTTCATTTATGGAGTACGGCAGAAGGTGTTAAAACATTTGCTATAGATAATTACACGTATTTTGGTCTATTTTTAGGCTCTGGGTTATTATCTTTAATTTCAATTTTTAGATTTAAAAACAGGAAATCTCAATTTGTTTTGGGACGACTAAATATTTTATTAAACTTTATTTTACTAGGAATCTTTGTATATCAATCTCTAAATTTATCTGGAGAAACTAACGTTTCTGAGAAAGGTATTGGGCTTCTTCTTCCTATTTTTTCTATTGTGTGTTTAGTCTTGGCTAACAAGGCTATTAAAAAGGACGAAGATCTCGTAAAATCTGTAGATAGATTACGTTAGACCTAAAATCTTAGTAGTATAAAAACCCAGACACTGCCGTCTGGGTTTTTTGATTTTTTAATAAAAAAGTTCATTTTGCTATATAGTCATTACAATACAGAATTGGTATTTATATCAATTTAGTTTAAACAATATGCCACAAAATTTATGTAATTTTGCAAACATAAATTTAATAAAAAAGACTTATCTACTATGAAAAATACGGCGTTAACATCTACACATATTGCACTTGGTGCAAAAATGGTTCCTTTTGCTGGTTATAACATGCCCGTACAATACGACGGTGTTAATGCTGAACACGAAACGGTTAGAAAAGCCGTTGGTGTTTTTGATGTGTCGCACATGGGAGAATTTTTAATTGAAGGTCCAAACGCATTAGCTTTAATACAAAAAGTATCGAGTAACGATGCCTCAAAATTAGACCTCGGAAAAGCACAATACAGCTGTTTGCCAAATGATAACGGTGGTGTTGTAGATGATTTAATCATTTACAAAATTAAAAATGAAACTTATCTACTTGTTGTTAATGCAAGTAATATTGAAAAAGATTGGAACTGGATTTCTTCTAAAAACGATGTTGGTGCAAAAATGAAAAATATTAGCGAAGATTACTCGCTTTTAGCCATACAAGGACCAAAAGCTGTAGAAGCTATGCAGTCATTAACAAGTTATGATTTATCTGGTATTTCATTCTATAATTTTGTAATTGGAGATTTTGCGGGTGTAGCAAATGTTATTATTTCTGCAACGGGTTATACAGGTAGTGGTGGTTTTGAAATTTATTGCAAAAACACCGAAGTAAAACAGATTTGGGACGCCGTTTTTAAAGCAGGAGCTGATTTTGGAATTAAGCCAATTGGTTTAGCTGCAAGAGACACGTTGCGTTTAGAAATGGGCTATTGCTTATATGGTAACGACATTGATGATACAACATCTCCTATTGAAGCTGGTTTGGGTTGGGTTTGTAAGTTTAATAAAGCATTTACTAATAGTGAAGCACTTAAAGCCGAAAAAGAACACAAGCCAGAACGTAAGTTAATTGCTTTTAAATTAGACGAACGCGGTATTCCGCGCCAAGGTTATGATATTGTAGATACTAATGGCAAAGCTATTGGTAATGTTACTTCTGGCACTATGAGCCCAAGTTTGGGTATTGGCATAGGTTTGGGGTATGTACCAAAAATATTTTCTAAAATAGATAGTAAAATAGCAATTCAGGTTCGTAAAAAAGCCATACCAGCAACTGTTGTAAAACTACCGTTTTATAAACATTAATAGCAATTTTACAGGGTTTTAATGGGTATTTCACAAAAGCACCGCATACTTATACTAGGTGCAAGTGGGTATATTGGTAATGCTATTTATAAAGAATTAGGTGCTTATTTTAAAACCTTTGGAACGTATTGCACACCAAAATCTGCCTTAAAAAAAAGTACACATTTCTTTAAGTATAGTGTTGAAGAAGACGATATTTACGATATCTTAGAGGCCTGTAAACCTACTGTTATAATCTCCGCTTTACGTGGCAATTTTAATGCACAGACTATTGCACACCAGCATATTGCAGAGTATAGCGTTACATACAATTGTAAACTTATATTTTTGTCTTCTGCCAATGTATTTGATGGGTATAGTAAATACCCTAGTTATGAAATTGATAAAACGTTTAGTCAAAGTATCTATGGGCATTTCAAAATTAAAATAGAAAATTTATTACTACGCTTACCAAAAAAGCAAGTTGCTATTTTACGTTTACCAATGGTGTTTGGTACTAATTGCCCAAGACTACAAGAGCTAAAAACAGCAATTACAGAAAAAACAGCTGTAGAGGTATTTCCTAATTTAATATGTAATGTAATGCATGTTAAAAAACTTACTCAGCAAATACATTATATCGTAAACAGAAATAGATTTGGTATTTATCACTTAGGAAGTACAGATTTGGTGCACCACAACGAGTTTATTAAAACTATTATTACAACGCTCACAGATGCTAAAGTAATATTTAAAAACGTTTTTACGACTAATGAAGATAGATATCTGGCTGTATTACCAAATTATAATAAACTGCCAAAACACCTTCAAATTACAAGTACTGAAGTTTTAGAAGCACTTAGAAAGTAAATGTTTTTTGTTTGCTGTTCAAAAAAATAAATTTTACTTTAGGTTATTTTATACCAAGGTTGATAAAATGGGTAAAACTAATGTAATGCAGTATTGCTATTTTGCTACAAAAAATATAACTTCGCTTATCGTTGTATAAAAAACATTGAAACGATTTTTTATACTAATACATTACCAAATATATAAATTCAGTAAGCTTTACTATACTGACAACTGAAATCTCTTTATTTTTTTCCGAACAATAAATACACTGAATTAACCTATTAATTCGTTGTACATTTGTAACTTATAAAACAATTACACGACTAATTTACCATAGGCAAAAACTATGATTAGTAAATACATTATAAATACATAGTATATACAGTACATACGTAATTATTTCAAAATAATGTAGTTTTGTATTCAACAATAGTTGAAAAAATAAAAAACGATTTTTAAATAAATCATGGGAACAGTAAACAAATATAAAGAACATTTCAAGAATAGCTTTAAGTCTTACAAATCTAAAAATGTAAGAAGCAAAGGAGAGCGTCTTGGTTGGTTATCGTTCGAGGATGTTGAATCAGTTGATTTAAGAAAAGTTTTAACTAACGGAGAAGTTGTTAAATTAAGACAAGACAACAGACCTATGTTAGTTCCTTAAATGAAGTTAACTTCTTCAGGATATCCTTTAAAATTTATTCAAACTCACCCTTCTTGCAGTTGGCACGAAAAACGATATGTATATAAGTTTTTTTCAATAAAAACGAGATTGCATTATATAGTTTATGCCGATTACCATATTCATGATTTTATTGCAGTTAAATTTTACGCAAAAAAGGATAGAAAGAGTAATAGAAAATACTCTAATGTTATTAATAAAGGAGATGTGGCTAATGTTTTAATAACTTGCGCAAAGTGCATACCTGAATTATTGAAAATTCACCCCACAGCTTCTTTTGGTTTTATTGGAGCTAGAACAATCGATGTTAAATCCGATAAAGTTGAAGGGTATAAAACAAACCAGCGTTTTAGGTTGTATAAATACCATATACCTCAATTAATTGGAGATAAAACGTTTTTACATAAATCTTTTCCAAACGCTAGTTCTTATATATTGCTTAATCGAAAAAATATTGATTTAACAAAAACTGAAAAACAAATAAAAGCGATGGTTTGCAATACATATCCTGATTTATTAAATATCCAATTTTAATTTTTTGCTTCCGACTGTCAGCAATTTGCTTTCCCTCAAAAAAATAAAGTTTTCAGTATGGCAATGAACTTCTGAACTGATATAAAATACGTTTGCCAACACCGTATATTTTATAGCTAGTTTAGAGCTTACTTACGAAAATTCTACCGAATTTTCTACGTCAGTTTCTTTTTACTATCTTTCGGCTTATTAACGCAACTAATCTTATACATCAACGATAAGCGTAACCAAAAAACAATACCTTTTTTATCCACTAAATATAATAGAGCTACAAAATTAATTTAATAGTATATTTCGTAAATTTCTTTAAATTTGAAAGCAATAAATATACTATGAAATTAGACGATGAAATTATTGAGAAGAAACTCATACAACTCACAGAATGGGATTATTTTGATAATGCAATACATGCCGAATTTGAGTTTGAAAATTTTAAAGATTGTTTTAGCGCTATGAGCAGAATTGCTTTTGAGTGCGAAGCTCTAAACCATCACCCCAATTGGAGTAATGTGTATAATGTTTTAAAAATCTCATTATCTACGCATAGTGCCAATGGAGTTACTAACAAAGATTTTGAACTCGCCCAAGCCATAGAAGCCATTGTAGAGCCCGAAGATTAAAAACTAAAGGGTTGTTTATAAAATCTGTTTACAATTGTTTCTAAAATTATTTTTAACTTTGCTATACCAAGCCTTTTTTTATTGGCATTATAACTACTTTTTAACTTTATAACTTTTATTATTATGGGAAGAGCTTTCGAATTTAGAAAAGCACGTAAAATGAAACGCTGGTCTGCAATGAGCAAAGCCTTTACACGCATTGGTAAAGACATTGTTATGGCAGTAAAAGAAGGTGGCCCAGACCCAGATAGTAACTCTAGGCTAAGAGCCGTTATACAGAATGCAAAATCTGTAAACATGCCAAAAGATAATGTAGAACGTGCCATAAAAAAAGCAAGTGATAAAAGTCTTGGCGATTTTAAAGAAGTTCTTTTTGAAGGTTATGCACAACACGGCATTGCTATTTTAGTAGAAACGGCAACAGATAATAATACGCGTACAGTTGCAGACGTACGTAGTTATTTTAATAAATGCGATGGCAGTTTAGGCACATCGGGGTCCGTTGTTTTTATGTTTGACCATACTTGCAATTTCAAAATTAAGGCTGCCGAGCTAGACTTAGAAGAATTAGAGCTAGAACTTATAGATTTTGGTGTAGAAGAAGTTTTTGAAGATACAGATACTGACGAAGAAGGTAACGAACAAACCTACATAATGATTTATGCTCCTTTTGAAAGTTTTGGCAACATACAATCGTATTTAGAAACCAACCATTTAGAAATTATATCCTCTGGTTTTGAACGTATTCCGCAGGTTACTAAAAAGCTAACACCAGAGCAAGTCCAAGATGTAGAAAAACTATTAGAAAAGCTTGAAGAAAATGACGACGTGCAAAATGTGTATCACACCATGGAAGAGTAAATAGTATCATATATGCGTTTACCGATAATTAATAGTAATGAATTTTAATTCATTTTTAAAGCCCAATGTAAATAGCATTGGGCTTTAATTTTTATGTAAAATTAGTTTAAACTATCATAAGATTTTACCAATCTTATAAACTCTGCTCTATAACCATCTTTATCTTCTCCTCTACCCGCTTCTGCAAGTGCAATAACTTTAGAAATCGTAGAATTATTTGTGTATTTAGAATGTCTTAATTGCATACCAAATAAGGCAACAGCCGAAGCAAAATTCATAGCATGAGACGCTTCGTTAATGATGTTATTTTGAACATGAACCATCTCAATACTCGCAGTTTCATCTGGTTTTTTATATCTAAATTTTACAGTAAACAACTCATCACTATAACTTGTTGTTGTTTCCGACTTTGTATATTTTAAATCTGAAACTGTTTTTAAATAATCGCTGGTAATTCCTGTTGGAATAATTTCATACAAAGCCGTAACGGTATGTCCGCTACCCAATTCGCCAGCATCTTTGGTATCGTCCACAAAATCTTCATCTGCAAGCAATCTGTTTTCATAACCAATTAACCGATAAGCTTGTACTTTATTAGGGTTAAATTCCACCTGAATTTTCACATCTTTTGCAATAGTATATAATGTACCACCAAACTCTTTACCAAATACTTTTTGAGCTTCTTGCATAGTATCTATATACGCATGGTTTCCGTTACCTTTATCTGCTAAGGTTTCTAATTTAGAATCTTTATAGTTGCCGTATCCAAAGCCTAAAACAGACAAAAACACACCAGATTTGCGCTTTTCTTCAATAAGCGTTTTCATAGCATTATTACTAGATGCGCCAACATTAAAATCTCCGTCAGTTGCTAATATAACACGGTTATTTCCTTTTTTATTAAAGTTTTGTTCGGCTAGTTTATATGCCAATTCAATACCTGCACCACCAGCAGTAGAGCCACCAGATTGCAAATTATCTAAAGCTGCAACTATCTTTTCTTTATTATTACCAGATGTTGGTTCTAAAACTACACCAGCAGCACCAGCATAAACCACAATAGATACTTTATCTTTTTTTCGCAATTGCTGTACTAAAAGCTTAAACGCACTTTTTAATAAGGGCAATTTATTAGCTGAACTCATTGAACCAGAAACATCGATTAAAAATGTAAGGTTAGAGGCTGGCAATTCTTCATTGGCATAACTTTTTCCTTGCAAGCCAATTTTAACTAATTGTGTACTAGTATGCCATGGTGTTTTTGCAACTTCTGTGTTAATAGAAAACGGATGCTCATCGGTTGGTTGAGGATAATTATAGTTAAAATAATTTATAAGTTCTTCAATTTTAACGGCATCTGGCAAAATAGTTTGCCCATTATTAATTAGGCGTCTTACATTGCTATAAGCTGCTTTATCTACATCTATAGAAAAGGTAGATAAAGGCGATAGTTGTGTTTTTTCAAAATTGTTTTCTGTGATGCTTGCATAGTCTTCATCATTTTGAATACGATAATTACCACTTTTGGTTGTAATAACAATACAGCCATTTTTTGCTGAATTTCCAAATTTTGAAACTGCTTTTGCCGATTTATAAACATTAATACGCTCTATAGTGTTTGATTTTAATTTTTTAATTAAAGTATTGTAACCCTTTTTAATTGGCACACCATCTACTATATATAAAACATCAGAAGCGCTAATATCCTTGATTTTAAACATTCCTTTAATGTCCTTATTTTTTACTAATTGTTGTGATTGCTGAGAACCGTTAATAGAACTCATACCTCTTATTCTAATTTTAGATTGTAAACCAGGACGTCCAGAATTACGCATTACTTTAACACCACTAACTTTGCCAGCTAATTGCTGTGCTATTTTATGATGAAACTGTTTTTGTTTTTGTCGCTTTTCAGATCTTATAATACTTGCACTACCCGTAAAAGATTCTTTAGTTGTATTAGCATAACCTACTACAATAACTTCATCTAAAGAAGCATCTTCATCCATTGCAACATCTATAACTTGTGCTTTTTTAATAATTTTTTCAACAGATTTAAAACCTACAAAGCTAAAAATTAGTTGGTCGCCTAGGTTTGCTGTAATGGTATATTTACCATCAAAATTGGTTTGTACTCCTTTAGAAGTGCCTTTAATAATAACGCTAGCGCCAGGTAATGGCAACCCATCTGAAGCTGAAGTAACTGTGCCTGTAACTGTTTTTTGTTGCGCATTTAATTGTATTGAAAACAACAATACAGTAAGTAATTGTAGTACATTTTTCATAATATTTAGATTATAAGTTTCTGTAAACCTATAACCAAACACGGTGTTATAAAACTTAGAATGAGTGAAACGTGTAGCTGAATGAGTTAACTGCCAAAAATAGCGTTCAATGTTTTTTTACGTTGTATTTTTCCTGTGGAAGTTTCAATAAATGTTTTGAGCGTGTAGATTTTTTTTGGAATTTCAAACTTATCTAAAGTTTTTAATTCGCTTATTATATTCATTATAATATCTAAAGATGCTTCAGAATTTTCTATAACAAGTATTAACTTTTCTCCCAAATGAGCGTCTTTTGTACTTGCAATAAAAAAACGGACTTTAATATGTGGTTGTAGTTTTTTTTCAATTTGCTCAGGAAACAATTTTACTCCACCAGAGTTTATAACATTATCTACACGGCCTAACAATTGAAATTGGGTTTGAGATTTTAAATCAACACAATCGTTGGTCATTATAAGTTTATCTGAAACGTTTGGTGCTTCAATAATTAAACAATCGCTATCATCTTGAGTAAACTTTACCTTTGGTAACGCATTAAAATAGCGTTGGGCTTTTGCAGCTTTTGACTGTAATTGCCTAACGGCTATGTGTGTTACGGTTTCCGTCATTCCGTAAGTTTCATAAAAAAGCGAATTGCAATTTTTAATCTGTTTTAGTAATGAATCTGAAACCTTTGACCCTCCAATAATAATCGTTTTAATTTGTTTAGTTTTTTGAAGTGAGTGCTGAACCTGTAACGGAATCATTGCACAAAAATGGTAGTGTTTTTCAAAATTAAAACTAAGTTGTGTGCTTGGTTTAACGCAATCTATTTCTAAGCCCAAAATTAAGGCTCTAACTAACATCATTTTGCCAGCTATATAGTCGGTTGGCAAACAATGTAATGCTGTATCGCTTGGTTTTAGGTTAAAAAAAACACCTGTGGCTATGGCAGAATTTACCATTGCAGATTTTAAAAGTTTTATGGTTTTTGGTGGCCCTGTAGAACCCGATGTTTTTACAAAAATATGGTCGTTATCATCTAACCAGTTTAGCAAAAAATGACCTGTAATTTTTTCATAATCAGCACCTTCTTTTATATAATTATAGGCAACAGTTTTAAGTTGTTGCCTATTATAATACAATCCGTTTAGCTTAAATTTATTATGGATATTGTGATAACTAATTATCATCTGTTCCTATAATTTTATAATCTTCTTTTGGTGGTGCTACAATGCTTCCAAATAGTTTTTCTTTCCAGTTTGACCAGCCATATTTTTTTGAAAAAATAAATGTTAAAATAGGAAAAACAATAAAGACAGGTAAAATTATCTCGTAAACAGAAGAATCTGATGGGTCTGCAACACTTTTTAATATAGAAGGAGTTTGAAATGCAGTATAATTTGCCGTAACTAGTAATGCTGTAAACAAATTATTTGCAGCATGAAAACCTAAAGCTAACTCTAAACCTTCATCCATTAAAGTTATTATTCCTAAAAAAAAACCAGTTCCTATATAATAGACCATTATAAAATAGCCTATTTTTTCAACCTCAGGATTTGCAATGTGCATTAGCCCAAATAAAACTGATGTAAAAATTAATGGCAGCCATCTATTTTTAGAAAAAGCACCTATGCCCTGCATTAAATAACCTCTAAACAAATATTCTTCAAAACTGGTTTGTAGTGGTACTAACAAAACTGCAATTATAGCTAAGTAAATAAATGGTTCTAAATTAAAATTATAAATATAATTTTCAGGTGAATTGTAATAATCAAAAAACACAAAACTAGAAGATATAATTCCCCATAAGAAAAAGGCAAACATTATTCGTTTCCAATCTATTTTTTTTCTAGCGGTAGTTAAAGAGGTTATACTTTGTTTATGAATATATTTAACCCATAATAAAAGAAATAATAAACCTATTGCTAAAGGCAAAAGTAATTCAACTAAAACTCTATTTTCGCCTTTTTTGTCTATTTCGCTTTTCATTAGCGCATCAACATCTATATTTAACAATTTAATAGCTAAATAGTTAAATACCATTAACATTAAAAATAACGAAGGGATAATTAAATATTTCCAAAATCCAAGTTGACCTTTGTAAGCTTGTTGTATGTAATTCATTAGTGTATATTAAATTTCCAGTTAGTGTTTTTATTGTATTGTAAGTTGCCATGTTTTACTTGCAGTGGCGACTCAAAATTATTTGTAAATAAGCCACCTGTGCCCAATCCTTGTGGCATGGTGTTGTTTAGTGTGTAGGTATATTGTGCAATGGCATTTAGACCTATATTACTTTCTAAAGCACTAGTAATCCACCAATTAATATTTAATTTCTCGGCTAAATCTACCCATTGTTTACTGCCATTATAACCACCGATTAAACTTGGTTTTAAAATGATGTATTGTGGTTGTATGGTTTGTAATAACTGTTGTTTTTTTGTTTCAGAAAACACACCAATTAACTCTTCATCTAACGCAATTGGTAAAGGTGTACTTTTGCACAAGTTTGCCATAACTTCAAACTGATTTGGTTGTATTGGTTGTTCTATAGAATGTAATTGATAGTCTGATAATCGCTTTAATTTCTCTAAAGCATCGTTTGGCAAAAATGCCCCGTTTGCATCTACACGCAATTCTATATCAGTAATTGAAAATTGATTTCGTATAGATTTTAAAATATTTAATTCCGTATTAAAATCTAGTGCACCAATCTTTAGCTTTATACATTTAAAACCTGCATTTATTTTCTCTTTTATTTGAGTTTGCATAAAATGCTCGCTTCCCATCCAAACCAGTCCGTTAATAGAAATGGCATCTTGCTGTTCTGTAAAAGCAGACGGAAAAAGTAGAAAAGGATGTTCGCTTTCTAAAGATTTAAATGCCATTTCTAAACCAAATTGAATGCTTGGAAACTCTACGAGTGCATTATACAAAACCTCTAAGCCAAGATTTATATTGTTACAAACCCACTTTAGCTTGGTTTCGTAATTTGGTGTATCGTCAATAGAAAGGCCTCTTAAAATACCACACTCACCAATACCTTTTTTTTCGTTTTGCTCTATAACTATAAACCAAGTTTCCTTGGTTTTCATAACACCACGAGAGGTGCCACTTGGTCGTTTAAAGTTTAAAATATGCTGATGGTAGTTTGCTTTCATAATCATTTCAAAAGTAAGTAAATAATTTCGTAAATTGGGTGATAAAACATTCCATATAATGCCAAATTTTCCTAATATTATTCTGTATGCTATTCCGTTTTTTATACTGGCTATGTTACTAGAATTATATGTTACCACAAAAAAGCATATAAAAGCTTACAACACTAAAGATGCATTATCCTCAATAGCCATGGGTTTGGGTAATGTAATGTTAGGGTTTGCAAGCAAAACTTTCGTTTTATTTGTGTTTTTTATAGTTTATAATAACTATCGTTTGTTTACAATACCCATAGCTTGGTGGTCGTTTGTGTTATTGTTTTTTGTTGATGACTTATCTTATTATTGGTTTCACCGTGTATCTCATCAATGCCGTTTATTTTGGGCATCTCACGTTGTACATCATTCGTCTCAACATTATAACTTAAGTACTGCCTTACGACAAACATGGTCTGGTGGTTTTTACACCTTTATATTTTGGTTATGGTTGCCACTTTTAGGGTTTCATCCTGCAATGATTTTATTACAAATGTCGGTGAGTTTATTATATCAATTTTGGATTCATACTGAAACCATAAAAAAACTACCTAAATGGTTTGAAGCTATTTTTAATACACCATCTCATCATCGTGTGCATCATGGCAGTAATCCTATATATTTAGATAGAAACCATGCAGGGATTTTAATTGTTTGGGATAAACTCTTCGGCACTTTTCAACCTGAATTAGATAATGAAAACGTAATTTATGGTTTAGTTACAAACATTAATACCTACAACCCCATTAAAATTGCCTTCACAGAATGGCTGCAAATGTTTCAAGCTATTTTTACTGGAAAAAAATCTATTAAAAACAGATTTTTATACCTCATTAAGTCTCCAGGTTGGAAACATGATGGTACAGGAAAAAGCTCTGACGATATAAGAAACGAATGGTTAAAATTAGTTGATGAAAATTAAAATCTAATACTCAATTGTTAATCTACAATCAAAAATCGTTAATCATTACTTACCTTTGCAGACTTATTACTAAAAACGATGCGTACAAAAACTCTAAAAAAAAATAAAATCAACGTTATTACACTAGGTTGTAGTAAAAATGTTTACGACAGCGAAGTGCTAATGGGACAACTAAAAGCCAGCGGAAAAGACGTAGTACACGAAGAAGAAGGCAATGTTGTTGTAATTAACACCTGTGGTTTTATTAATAATGCAAAAGAAGAAAGTGTAAATACTATTTTAAACTTTATGCAAAAAAAGGAAGCTGGTGAGGTTGATAAAGTTTTTGTTACTGGCTGCTTAAGTGAACGTTACAAACCAGACTTACAAAAGGAAATACCAAATGTAGATCAGTATTTTGGCACAACAGAATTGCCGCAATTATTAAAAGCCTTAGGCGCAGATTATAAACACGAGCTTATTGGTGAGCGTTTAACAACCACACCAAAAAACTATGCCTATTTAAAAATTGCAGAAGGTTGCGACAGACCTTGTAGTTTTTGTGCCATACCGCTAATGCGTGGAAAACACAAATCTACACCCATAGAAAACTTAGTTGTTGAAGCCCAAAAACTAGCCGCAAATGGTGTTAAAGAATTAATTTTAATTGCACAAGATTTAACTTATTACGGACTAGATCTTTACAAAAAACGAAATCTTGCCGAGCTTTTAGAACACTTAGTTAAAGTTGAAGGTATAGAATGGATTCGTTTGCATTACGCATTTCCGACAGGTTTTCCTATGGATGTATTAGATATAATGAAACGCGAACCTAAGATTTGTAATTATTTAGATATTCCGTTGCAACATATTTCTGATGCTGTTTTAAAAAGTATGCGTCGTGGTACTACAAAAGAAAAAACTACAAAATTGCTTAAAGTATTTAGAGCAAAAGTGCCAGAAATGACCATAAGAACAACACTTATTGTTGGTTACCCTGGTGAAACGCAAAACGATTTTGAAACCCTAAGAGATTGGGTTAAAGAAATGCGTTTTGAACGCTTAGGGTGTTTTACCTATTCTCACGAAGAAAACACACACGCTTACAATTTGGAAGACGATGTACCCGAAGACGTAAAAATTGAACGTGCTAACCAAATTATGGAAATTCAATCTCAAATTTCTTGGGAGTTAAACCAAGCTAAAATAGGACAAACCTTTAACGTTATTATAGACCGAAAAGAAGGAAATAACTTTATAGGACGTACCGAGTATGACTCGCCAGATGTAGATAACGAAGTTTTAATAGACGCAACAAAAACCTATTTAAAAACAGGAGAATACACCACCGTAAAAATTATTGAAGCTGAAGATTTTGATTTGTATGGAGAGGTTGTAAAATAATGAAGCTATTTTTTAGGTTATAATTTGTAAAATCTTGATTATACCATTTTTGCATTAGAAATTACTGTAAAAGAAAACGATGATTTTTTTCTTTATTTGAAACAGAAAAATAAAGCATAGCCTAGTTACGGTTTCTTATTATCATAAAAAAGCAAGAAAAAAAGGGGTTTTATTGCGGTAATTTCTAATGCAGAAATGGTAATATATGTTAATTTTAATAGATTAAAAAATAATTCTATCACCATTGTTTATAAAATGCTTAAAACTAATGTAATGCCCTATTGCTATTTTGCTC
>JBMYXP010000027.1:0-19827 GCA_049608525.1 Winogradskyella sp. | reverse complement strand
GTTTGCTTCTCAAAAGTTAAGCGCCACCAACCTGAACCAACGTTAATATCTAATACTAGTTCTGTAGTAGTAAAAGTTGTTACAGTATAAGTTACAGAAGCTGGTGCATTTGCTGGAGATGCTAGTTCTGAGCCATTTATAGGCTTAGGTATCCCCATGTAAGCACCTGTACCTGTTATGGTTAAAGTGCCAGCGCCAGAATCGTAACTGTATGTTGCTGCGGCTGAACTATCGTGAGGTGCAACAGGCGAAGCACAAGAGTCACTACCACCTTGCCAACCTTCAGTCCAAGTATTTGCACCTAATACGTTATTAAAGCTATCTGTGGCTCCAAATACAAACTCATCGTCAAACAAACAGGCTCTTGTAGTAAGGTCTCCTGTACTGTTAGACCACCAACTTGTATCACCTTGATTAGGACCAACACCCAATGAGCCAGCTGCTGGTTTTAATTTCCAAGTGCCTTCTAAAGTTTGCCCAAAGCAAACTGCACTAATTAAAACTGAAAGTAAAAAAGTAATTTTTTTCATAATTATACTGTTTTAAGTTTAAAAATTTTATCTAAAATTCTATTATCTATAAACTTACACAACACATTACATATATTTAATAATTCTACCTTTACAAAAAGGATACAAAAATGTTAAATACTTAAAATTGAAGGACAACTCAATGTTTACTTAGGGTATAAGCTACAATCATAACATTTGTAGTTAACTAATTTCATTCATGTAGTGGTAATGTTGTGTTTTAATACGATTAAAAAAATTGAATTAAAAACTTAATTTTTTTGCAGTAACCTCACAAACTGCAATACGCTAAACTATTTGCTTTGCCGCCAACTTTTTGAGTGGTAACAGAAGCTAAGTAATAAACTAACTTTATAAGTTTCTTAAAGAATTAAAATTGTGAATTTAAAAAGTATGTCATTACATTTTCTTTTATTAAAATGCAATAACTTAGAATCTAGATTATTGTCAAGTAGTTTTACACCAATTATTGTTCAAAATAATACCATTTTGGCATTGAAATTTCTGTAAAAGAAAAGAATTATTTTTTCTTTATTTGAATTATAATAATTACGCGCTTTCTTTTTGTTGCTGTTGATCTTTTTTAGCCTCCAAAGCTGCGCTAATCTCTAATGCTTTTTCTTCTGTTATGTTATAGTTTCTCATAACGTACATAGCACTTAATGTGCCGAGTATAGGGAAAAATGTATAAAATAATCTCATACCTGTAATTGCTCCTTCTGGTTGAGTAGGTGCATCTGGTGTATAACCAATCCAATCCATAAACAAACCACTTAATAGACCTGCAATTGCAAAACCAAACTTTACCATCCACCAGTAAATAGCACCAAAAACACCTTCTCTTCGTTTGCCTGTTTTTAGTTCATCTAAATCAATAACATCTGCTGTCATAGACATCATTAAAGTAAATAAACCACCAATACCAAATGAAAAGAAAGGCAAAGCAAATAAGAACATATACGGTTTCCCTGGAATGAATAAAAACCAAAATAGAATATACCCAATAATTGATATACCTTGAGAAATCATAAAGGTCTTTTTCTTGCCAATTTTTCTTGCTATATTATCAATTATAGGAATTACCAAAAAGGTGGTTACTAATGCTCCAATGCTACCGTGTAAGGTTGGCCAAACTCCTGCCGCTCCTGCATCTCCATTAAACAAATAGGACACAATTATAAAAAAAGAAAACGCTGCAATTGTCATAAATGAATTATAAATCAAGAAGGTTGAAATACATAATATTTTAAACTGCGGAATACGAAAAGCCTCTTTAAAACTTTTAAAAATTTTTGTAAGACTATTAAAAATGTTATGTCTATTTATGGGTGTAAAATTAGTGGCATTTAGCGTAGATTTACTTTTAATAAAAATGGCTGGTATAATCGCCATTAATGTACAAAATGCTGCTACATAATAAGATAACGCTCTACTTGCAGCAGGTGCACTTTTAAACAGCTCTGGGTCGTAAATAATAATCCAAAACCACGGTACAATAACCCAAGCCCACTGCCCAATCATTTGGGCAATAGCCATAATACGGGTTCTTTCATGAAAATCATCACTCATTTCATAACCCATTGCAACATAAGGCACACTAAATATGGTAAGACCGAGATAGAAAATAAACGACCACACCATAAAATAGATAAAATTGTATGTTAATCCGTTTTCAGGGTATAACTGCCACATGGCCACAAATGCAATACCCATTAATAATCCGCCTACAAACACAAAGTGTCTGCGTCTTCCCCATTTTGATTTTGTATTGTCTGAAATAAAACCCATTATAGGATCGGTAAAAGCATCAAAAATTCTTGGAGCAAAAAATATAATGCCCCACATAAATGGAGAAAACCCTAACCCTTTAACAAGTACCATCATAAAAATTTGCAGCGCAGCAGGAAACATTTGATTTGCTAACATACCAAGTCCAAAGGCTATTTTTTGTCTCATCGGAACTTTACTGATTATTTTGGGCATTATCTGTTGTTTTTTGTTAGTTGCTATTTTGTAACCTTAAATTACTTATTTGGAATAACTATAGTTTGAATTGCTTGTCCATCTATTTTTAGATCAATTGTTTTATGGTGTAAGGTTATACTAAAGTTTTTAGCCGTAGCTTCTTCATTAAAAACTACAACACTAATAGAATGGTCTGGGTTTTTAGCAGCAGTAACCATTAAAGTTTTATCTGTATTTTTAACACCAATAATTACGGCTTGGGGCCTAATATATTTACTAAAATGCGCCATAGTGTAATATATAGGTGTAAAGTAAACCTCATCTATTTCTGTATCCACAATTACAGGCGCATTACACCAGTTTTTAAACCAATTTGGGCCGCCTTGCTTATCTAAAACCATGTTCCAATCTACCCAACCATCTACCCAATTGTTAAGGCAGCCTATAATATCTCTTGCATATCTGTTTACTGGTGCGTATTTGGGGTGCAAGTATTTTTTTTCTGCTTCTCGCCAATCAAAGCCCCAATCTGTAGCTTCCTTAGACCAATACCAATTATCATCTTTCCATTTTGGCACTTCAGAATCTATACAACCTTCAGTTTCTATTAAATATTTGTTTGGTGCTTTATGATGTGCGTATTGTAAATCTTCTGGAAAATAATCATATGTGCTTTCGTACCAATGAATGGCGGTACCTGCAAAATATTTAGACGAGGCTTGGTCTTTATACATTTCATCTACCCATTCTTTTAAACCTGCTCTATTTTGGTCGTAACCTAATATATTTATATGGTCATAGCCATCGGCTTTGAGTTTTGGTCCTAAATAATTTTGAACAAAATCGGTTTCTTCTGCTGGAGAAAAGTGCATACTTTCCCAATTGTTGCCATTACCATGAGGCTCGTTAACTGGTGTTAATCCCCAAATATTTATACCTTCAGCTTTGTAAGCTTCTAAATATTTAGAAAAATATAGTGCATATACATCATAGTTTTCTGGCAATAACTTTCCGCCAACGTATGCGTTATTATCTTTCATCCATGGCGGTGCTGTCCATGGTGATGCTATAATGTTAAATCCGTCTTTTGAGACTTTCATAGCATCTTTAATCATAGGAATTAGATCTTCTCTATCTTCATCTATTGTGAAGTTTTTTAATTCTAAATCTCCTGCTACTGGTGCATAGGTATAATTATTTAACGAAAAATCGCAAGAACTTATGTGTGTTCTGGTTAATGAATAATTTGCACCTTCTTCACTAAAATAGGCCTCTAAAATTTTAGCTCTATTTTCGTTACTCAATCGATTTAGTAAATAGGCCGAAGACTCTGTAAACGAGCCACCAAAACCTGTAATGGTTTGGTACTTCTCATTTGGTAATAGTTGTAGGTTTGTTGTGTTTTCTCCAGGTTGAAATGCTGTAATTTGGGTTAATTTATTACCTTTTGCTGAGGTTTCGTAAACTTCAACTTGTAATTTTTTTGACTGCTTTTTTGTTTGCTTCACTTTACAACTCAACGGTACTAACCCTATACAACAAACTAAAAATAAGTACTTTATTAATTTCATGTATTCTTTTTTATACCTACACAGATGTAAAACTGTATAGATTATTCTATAATTTAATTGGAGGCGATTTTACGGTTTCAATTAATTGTTTTTTATTACCACTAAAGGTTTTTTTAATTGGTTTTCCATTACGTGTTAAGCCTTTAAAATTGCCGTTATCTACTAAATTCCATAAGGCATATTTGGCTTCATTTTTCAAATTAATTAAACCAAAATGATTTTCTGAACCTTCAGGGTTTTTTGCATCTTTCCATTGCTCGTCAAAAGCTTCAAAATAAAAACACGAAATATTTTCAGAATTTGTCCATTGGCGCATCAAATGATAATAGCGCCCAGCTTTATATTCGTCTGTTGCACGAGAGCCATTTTTACCATAAAACCCATTAGAAACTGTTGCCCAACCTGTTTCGCCGATATGAACTGGCTTTTCTACACCTAAACTTTTCATATAAGCATTTACAGAATAGTATTGAGATTTCGCAAATTGAAGTGCACGTTGCATGGCAGCTTCAATTTTTTCTGCTTCCGAAAGATTTTTTTCTGCCTTTGGCACCAACCAAAATTGAGGATTATAATGCGTATTGTGCATTGGGTACGTGTGCATAGATATATAATCTACGGCCTTAATTAACTGTTCTAAATCTTTAGTATGGTAGCTTGTTTCTCCTCCTCCCCAAGATGAAAAATCATCTGAGCTCGTTATCCATAAATCTTTTGGCAAGTCTCCTTTTTGTTTTAAATTTTGTAAATGATTTACCCATTTTAAAATAACTTTGGGTCTTACAAAATAATGAGTTGCCCAATTTACCATGGCTTCATTGCCAACCGCAATAATTTTTACAATGTCTGGGTATGCTTTTGCTAATGCAACAGCACGCTCTATTTCGCCAGCGTTGGCTTCGCTTTCAATTTCGTGATTTGGTGTTTTATCCGTCCATGCGTTATGGCAATCTATCCATGCACCAAGCATGACGTACATTTCAAAATTGGGGTCTTCGTCTTTTAACGCTTTAATTGCTTTTAAAAGATTTGGTGCGTGTTGTAACTGTACATTATAGGTTCTCAAAATTTTAACACCCATAGCCGCTAAAATTTTTACATCGTCTTTTAACTCTTTTAGGGTTGGTTGTACATTGCGTGTTTTTTGGCGATAACCACCATAAGAAATTGCTAAATAATCAGGATGTCCTAAAATATCTTTAGCGGTTACTTTTTTTTGTGGTGTTGGCTGTAAAACTTCAGTTTTAGTTTTTTCGGTACGGCACGAAAACATAAAGACGGCAAACAAAACAATAGGTAAGGTTATACTTTTCTTCATGATTTTTTTCTGCTTCTATTTTAAATGTGCTGTTGTTATGTTTACTCTAATTTCTACAACTTCACCAAAACGGCAGAATATAGATTTACTGGTTTCATTATCTAAATTTAAATCGAAAAATACTTTTGTTGTACCATCTTCAGCTATAACCTCAATACTAACCTGAGATGAAATTTTATAAATTACTGGGACTTGGCAATAGGTAAAACTCAGCGTGTCTTTTGGTAATTGTATTGTTTTTTGTTGGCCAAAAACGTTTATATAATTAAATGCTGTGGTTGTTTTTAAAAACGCATCGCGCTTTAATACACTTGGGTAAAAATGCAGTTTACTATCTAAAACAAAAACACCCAATTCTCCAAAACGACTTAAAATATCTTCTTTTACTTGGCCCGTCATTCCTGGTTGTTGCGCACCTTTACCAGCTGGTGTATGCGAATAAGGATCTGTAGGAAATGCACCGTAAAGTTTTGGGGATTTGTGGACACCAATACCTGCATTAATCTCGTAATAATGCTCTAATAATTTGCCAATAAGCGTATCGCTTTCTTTATCGTTTATTGCCTTAACACAACATGCTTGCACGGCAAGTAAAAGCTTAGACACCATGTGCCAATAAATAGAGCCTAAACCTTCGTAACCATAAAATGTCCCCGATCGGCCTGTAAATTCTTTATGGTTAAAAACGTCTTCAAAAATAGCTAAGACTTCTTTTTTGTCTTCTGTTGAAGTATTAATGGCATTTAATACAGCTTCTAAATCGTTAGCGTTTTTAAAATTGCCGTTAAAATGAAACTTACCATTAACAGCTTTGGTAATAATTTGTGTATTATTTGTTTCAACTTGTTGTGTTAAAAATTTTGATTTTGAAACTGCTTTTACAGGAATTGTATTGCGATCTAAAAAGCCTTTTAATGCTTTGTAAGGGTAAAGCAAATAACTGTATTGGTCTGCTCTAAATAATTTACTAACTTTTAAAGCGTCTAATACTTTTAAAGCATTTTTGGAAGTAATGTAGCCAGAACTTAATACAGCAACTTGCCCTTCTAACATTTCGCTTAAATACGAGATTGAAATATCCCCATTGTCCTTAACCGTCATTAAGTTATAGGCATGGTACAAATTATCTTTTCGTTTATTGGCTTTTATAGAATGTTCTAAATACGCTAAGGCTGTTTTTACGAAGCTTTTAATGTCGTTAACAGATACGTTTGTTTTGCGCCCTGAAAAGCTGTTGTTGTAAATTTGTGTTCTATAAGCACTACCCGCTTTACCTAAACCATCTACAACTGCTCTGCGTTCTGTATCGTTTATTTTGCCCTCTAATAATGCTTTGTGTGTTGTAAATGTATCTGAAACCGCATTAAAAAACTGGGCTAATTCTTTAGATAATTCTACAGTATCGGTTGTTGTGTTTTTAAAAATACCATCGAAAAATTTTAAGAACCGTCTTAAATAATATAACGTTACCATAGACACACCATTACCCACTAAAGCGTTATTAGCATCGTTCCATTCGGGTCTTTGCGTGTTCATCCAAATACCAGCTTCTGGAATAAAATTAGAGAGTTTTGCTAAGGTTGTTGCTAATATTTTTTCAATAAAATTAACCGTAATAATATCATTGTTTTTATTTAAAAGCAATGCACCGTCTGCTCCTAATGCTTTACGCTGTTCGCGGATTTTTTCATCTAAGGTTTCATTAAACGCAATAGTATCTTTAGGGTTTTTTAATACCTCTTTATAGCCTTTTATAATATAAGGTACATTGGCATATACAAATACATTTGTTGTAAAAAGACGTTGTAGTTTGCCTGGTTGATGCGCTTCTATAAACTCTAAAAACTTTAACAAATAAATAATTTGATGATCTCCCCAGTAGCCAATGTAAGACCACGGATCGTTTGGTTCGCTAATTTCCCAATCAAAACCACCTTTAGTAACGCGGTATGGGTTGTAACCATCAAAGGTTGTAGCGTTTAAGAATT
Organism: Winogradskyella sp.; assembly: GCA_049608525.1. Classification (GTDB taxonomy): domain Bacteria; phylum Bacteroidota; class Bacteroidia; order Flavobacteriales; family Flavobacteriaceae; genus Winogradskyella. The sequence goes on along the minus strand of JBMYXP010000027.1, from coordinate 12,455 downwards.
TATGAATCATGCTTTCAATAAACTCTGGGTAAGAAAAGGCTAAAGCTTCCCAATTCTGAAAGATGTCTCTCCAATTGCCCTCGTAATCTAAAATTTTAGAACCTTCTTTTTCGCTACGTGTGTTTATTGAAAATTTATTCCACGGACGACTTGGGTCTCCGTGTCGGCGACTAAATTTTAACGGCATGTATTCTAAACATAAACGTTTAAAACTTTTGTTATCACTCGCTTTTGAAACATCTTTTAATGTTGAAATTGAAAACACATCTGGCAGCGTTTTTACAATAGTTTCCGTTGCTTTTGCTACTGCTTTATTTGCATTTTGAAGATAATTTTTAAAATCCCATTTTTCAATTTGATAGTTATTATCAAATATGCCGCCACGCATAATATTAAACAATGTGTTTGCAAAATGACGTGTATCTCTTGGGCTATCTGCCGTGCATTGCAAACCATCTGCTGCTGCAGAAAGCTTAATTAAGCCTTGTGTGCCTAAATCTATATCTTTTTGTATGTTGTGCTCTAACTGGTCATTATTACTAATGTTATCCGTTAATTCTGCAATAGCTGCATGGTCTAGATTAACGTTAGCAACGAGCGCCCATGTTTTTTGTTCTAAAGCTTTTAACGTTATATCTGTGTTAACAAAATAAGCTCCTTTTTCTGCTTTTATATCTGTTTCTTGAGTAATTTTTTGTCCTTTTCTAAAGGCTTTTAGCTGTAGAGACGACAACAAATATTTAGGTTTACGAATACCAAAAGACCAAACTACATTTGCTTTTAAGGCTTCACTCGGCTCCGCTTTATCTACAATAATTGCACTCAATGCAAAAATACCAAGACCTGTTTTTTGGTCTAACTCTGTACGTTTATAAGCATCTACTAAATTACTACTCGCATTTTGTAAATCGCTACCAACTCCATAAGGTAAAATATTTTGAATACCATCTAATACTGAAACCGTTACGCTTTTATCAGCATTGTTAATTAAAGTCGATTTTTTTACAAACCCGTAACGATTGCTTGAGCTCCATTGGTACCTAAAGGTAAGGTCTAAATCGTGATTAACTTCTTCAAAAATCACTTTATTCCCATAGGTGTTTTTGTAGAGGTTTTGAGTGGTGTTATATAAACTTTCAAAACGTTGCGACAAAGGTTCCCAAACACTAGTTTTGTTATTAGACGTTACTTTAAAAATAGATTTACTTCCTGTAATTTCTGCAGATTCGGTTATTTTGTCGTCTGTGTAATAGGGGAATAATGCGTATTCAGCATTTTTTCGCCCTGCCGTTAAACCACCATTACTAGAGATAAACATCCAATGGTTAGAATTACTTACTATACTCATAAAAAACGGACGCATTTCATTAATATTAGAGATTTTGAAATAAGCCTCATTATCTATAGTAACTTGGTTTAAGTTAACATCTTTATTTGGAGTTGAAGTTTTCAATATACAGGTTGTATTTTGGTATTATTATTAGTTTACTTAAAAAAGAGTGTTTTAGCTTGAAACGGTTTTTAAAAAAAGGTCGAGATATTAGGCCCGACCAATGTATGTATGCTTCTATAATTAAATTAATTTGCTGAATACACTTTTACATAATCTATTAGCATATCTTGAGGAAACACAGTCGCTTCATTTGGTGCACCAACATAATTACCACCAACAGCAAGGTTTATAATAATATAAAAATTGTGGTTAAACACCCATTCACCTGGCACATCTGCTGGTGTTATTTGGTTGTAAAGCACATTATCTACATAAAAGTTAATGTACTCTGGTCCCCATTCTATACCAAACACATGAAAACCAGTATCAAACCGATCATTTTGAAGCATATAAGGTTTACCAACACCATTAGCACCAGAGTAATTTGGGCCATGTACTGTACCACTTATTAGTGTTGGTTCTTGTCCTCTATTTTCCATAATGTCAATTTCACCAATATTTGGCCAAGAAAGAGTACCGTTACTATCATCTCCGAGCAACCAAAATGCGGGCCAAATACCTTGCCCCCAAGGCAATTGTATGCGAGCTTCAAAACGTCCATAGGTTTGTTCAAATTTACCTTTAGTTAAAAGTCTTGCAGAGGTGTAATTAGAACCCATAAAAGATTCTTTGTGTGCTGTAATTTTTAGGTTACCGTCTTCTACACTAACATTTTCTGGTCTGTTGGTGTAGTATTGTAATTCGTTATTTCCCCAACCTGGAATTCCTATATCGGCACCATTACCAATATCGTATCCCCAAATTGTATTATTTGGTGCACCATCTACTTCAAAATTATCTTCCATAACCAAATTATTAAAATTAGTTACAGTTTGCGTTTCGTCCGTGTCGCAGCTTACAAAAACGGATACAGATAAGGCCATTAAAAGACGACTAAAAAGGGTTAGTTTTTTAGCTGTTATGCTGTTAAAATTAGTTGTATTACTCATAGTTGTTTTTCTTGGTTTTATGTATTAATTTTTAATTATAGAAATACACATTGTCTAAATAAAAACGCTCTATAGATGATGTGGTTGTGTTGTTTATATTTTCATAAATAATCTGACCAATATTATTTCTATTTGCCATTGTTATAGGCATCTCTAGAGTAACCCAAGTATTTGCCGTAAAATCTGCTGCATAAAAAAACACTTGTTGTGTAGTATCATCTCCACCTCCATCTGCTTGGTCGGCACCAAAATCTTTTATGGTTATTAAAAAATCTAGATCCGCTTCGATATTGTCTGGTATATACATATTAATGTGTAAATTAGACATTGTAGTTGCATCTACCGTTGGACTAGAAAACTGATTGCCCACAAAATTAAAATTAGTATAGCTTAAGATATGATCGCCATCAACCTCAAAATCTGATGATAATGTAGTTTGAAACGGTTCCCAGTAGCCATTAAAAAAATCTACAGGTATGCTTGTATAAGCGTCGCTATATATAGAAATAACATTACTTGCGTTTCGTGTTGGTGTTGGTGCTAGCTGAAAATCTCCTAAAGAGTTAATTGTAATTGAGCCTTCTGCTTCTACACCGCCCAAAGTTGCTGTAATAACTGTAGTTCCGCCAGATAAAACCTCTATAACACCCAACTCGGTTACAGTGGCAACACTCATATTAGAGGAATAAAACTGGTAATACTTTGGTGCTGGAAACACAATTTGGTCTGCACCAGAGGCTAAATTATAAGCCATATTTAAATCTGAAACAGGTAGAGTAACACCAGTAAATGAGCTTATTTCAATAGCGTTACCATTTGCAATTACAGGTCTTGGTTGTGCCACAGTACCCAGTTTTTCAAACTTTAGGTCGTCTATCCATAAAGTATAGCCATTACCATTAGTGTTTTGAGTGCCTGTTGCGTACCTTAACATTCCTTTTTCTTGAGTAAGCTTTGAGGGATCTGGAATTGGAATCACATATTTTGTCCAATTAGTACCTACACTTACATTGGTAATTGTTGCTACATATTTGTTTTCAAAGAAATCTTCCCCAAAACCTATTTCGCCAACAGAAACACCTTGAGATGCTTTAGCCCAAAAAGTTAAAGCATCGTAACCCGACAAATCTCTGCCTGCACCGTCAATTCTAAAAATTCCGCCTGCATAATTGCCCTCTGGGTCATTTTCATTTGGGACATCAATTCTAATTGAGGCATTACTTTGGTAACCTTCGTCGTTATCTACAGAGAATGCTGTAAATTTTGAATCCCCATACGGAAAATAGAAATCCTCTCCTAGACCAATAAAGTTATCTGTAAAAATTTCGGCTGTTGTATCAAACCCCGCTATTTTAATAGCATCGGAATAATCTCTTTCACAACTAAAGGTTGTTAAAAAAATCAATCCTAATAAAAATAAGGCTTTTGATTGCATAAAGTCTTTAGTTTTCATTGTCTTTAGTTTTTAATTATTTTCCAATATTAATATGAACGTACGTTCTAATTTCCCACTCACTACCATTATTAAAACCAACAGCACTTATTGGCGCTACTGCTGGATATGTATTTGCAGGTATTGCGGTAGGCGAATAACGTGGTGAATATTCATTTAATGATCTCCATGTACCACGAACACCAATTTTTGTGCTTGGTAAAACAAACCAATCTGGTTTGCCTAAAGTTGTAGAGACATCTAACATTAGCTGTAAAGGATAAGTTAGGTTAAAATCTCTATGATAATCAAAAGGTCCCCAATCGTTTACTTTAACAGAACTAACAACTTTTAGCTTATTATAGATAAGTCTTAAATCTCCACCACCTCTATGTATTAGTCTGGCATCACTACCATTGGCTTGAGCATTACCCCAATATAGATTAGCAATTAAGCCTAAATCTGGGCTTAGTTTTGAAACAACTCGAGTGTGTGCTTCCCATAAATCTTCTGCTGGTGCTGAATTAGGAAATGCAAATAGCGTACGATCGCTTAGAAATCCTATGGCTGCATCTTGCGTTGTAGGATGATGACGGTACACAAAACCAAAATTCATTGCAAATTTTGCATCTTCAGATCTGTCATTATCCCATTCGTACATCCAAGTTCCAGGTGTAGGATCATACGTTAAAAGTATTTCTCCTGCAGTAGTTTCTCTATTAGATCTCACCGCAAAAGGATCGTCAAAAACATTACGTAATCTTCCAGGTGCAAAAACAGTATTTGGCATTGGGCCTTCTATAGGTTTTTGCCATAAAAAATTTGGTGCTACTTGTAAGTTACCGAATGAATATGTAAAACCCGATAACACATTAGATTGGTTACCACTACCCGTATCTTTAAGTTTCCAACCAGTAAACGTTTGTGTTTGATCTGCACCACCATTAGCCACTAAACCCATAATTGCTCCTTGTGCATACCAATTAAAACTTCCTTTTTGGTATGTAATCTTTGCTTTACCACCAAAGTTATCATTAGAGTTTATTTTATCCTCTAGCACAATATCATAGTGCGCATTATAGAGCTGAAACGTTCGGCCATTTAATGGTTGTCCTCCCCACATACCTCCAATTTCTAATCCAAAATTTCCGAGTTTTGTTTTTGCATGTAGTGTAGCTCTTCTTGTTTTTGGTAGTGGTATGGCTATTGAGGACTGTGCAATACTGTTTTTGCTTATATCCTCATGATAAACACCTGTTAAATCTACACCACCAATTTTTGTAGTATATTTTAATAGGTATGCAGGGTTTGCTCCCCACCAAAGTTGTGGTCCAAATGCTGCTTTTAAACCTTTTAAACTTTTTTTACCATCAATTTCGAAACCAAAAATTTCACCATTATAGGTGTCTAAATTTGGCCCATAATTAGCTTCAGAATATAAGTTAAAGAAATCTCCTTCGTAAGCCCAATGATAATGCCCTGTTCTGTAGAACCCTCTTACATCTGCATGTTTTCCATTCCATTCAAACTCTGCATTATAAATCTGTACTCTATTAGGATCGTTGATTGTTAAATCCCCATCGTCTGTATTTACCACTTGAGGGCGACCTCTGTTTTCGTAAAAAATTTCGTCTATTGGGTTGCCTGCAACATTACCTAAAATATTAAAATTAACCTCAGCTCTCATATTTGGTGCTGGGTTACCTTCTACACCTATAAAATAAGATTGCATGTGGTCGAATCCTAATTTATTTGGGTAAGCTTTTGAGTCTGGATCTGCTGCATTTGGTGTTGTTAATAAACGACCACCAGTATTAAACGTTGTAAACTTAGCACTTAAGTTACTGATGCGTATTTTTTCGCCAGCACCACCACTTAACGCAGCTTTATCTCCTCTAGCTTTTAACACGGCATCCATAAGTTGAATATTATTAAAGTAGTTAGATACAAAATCTAAAGTTACACCATCGCCATAAGGGTTTAGTTGGTGCGCTTCTTTTAAAGCATAGTATGCTGCCCGTGGATACAAAGTGTATAAACCACGACTATTAGTTGGGCCTTTTGCACAAATACCAAACCATTCTTCGTTCATGTTATTTTCACCTGGTTCTAAATCTAAATAATATCCTCCATTAGACCATGATGCATTATTATCGTGTACATCTAAGTTTTTAGTTTGTCCGTATTTCCACCAACCATCGCTCCACTGAAAAGTAAAACCACCTATTGCGTTTTCTGCTTTACCCAAACCTGCTGCGTTTTCGTAAATGTCTTTCCAGTTGTTAACCATAAAAAAGGCTTGCATTTTTTGGTCTTCTTGGTTGTCTTTTGCGTTAAACGCATCTGAACCAAATTCTGAAAGCAGAATAGGTTTATTTAATTTTTCTTTAACCACTTCAAAAGCATCTGTAAATGTTTTTCCGCGGTACATGTTTGTACCAAAAATGTCTATGTCTTTACATTCTTGGGCAATAATATCTATAAATAATAAATCGCCGTTACAAATTGCCATAGGGTGATTTTTATCAATAGATTTCATTTCTAGTACAGCTTCATTAAACAACTTATACATTGCTTTAGCACGTTTGGTAGAGTTTCTATCTTCTACTGGTATATCTTCGGTTTCTGCACCTCCCCAAAACAAACCATAGTTATTTTCGTTACCAAGCATAAACATTAAAAGCCCTTTGGTGTCTTTGTATTCCGTAACCATTGCTTTAACTTCTTTAAGCAAAAGCTCTCGGGTTGCAGTATCTGAATATTCTGTGTTTGCTACCCAAGATCCATTTAGGGTTAATCCGTACCTTCCAAACGTATGGTTTAGCATAGTGTATATGCCATAATTTTCATAAATATAAGTGATCCATCTAGGCGGCACACCAGTGTATTGCCTAATAGCATTTACACCCATATTTTTTAGTAGATCCATTTCTGAGTCTAAGGCTGCTTTAATAAAGTCGTCTGAGTGATTCCAAAACTGGTAAGAATAATTAGTACCAATAGGTACATAACCCCAATTTACACCATTAACCATAAAGTTTTCGCCATTAACTTTTAATCGTACACCGTCAGTGCTGTTTTCTACACTTACCATATCGGATTGCCCAAAAACAGGCAAAACAATTAGAACGAATACGAGTTTTAAAAAACGATGTCTCATAATTTTACTTTTTATTAAATTATTTTTTTGATCTGCTATTTGAAAAACCATTTTAATATTATTATCTGTTTAGATTTATAAAGAAAAATGTAAGCTTTGGCTTAATACAGAACAACTCTTCTTTATTATTGCCTCACTAATTTAAATGACCAATAGCCACCATTAGCAATTTCAATATCCAAATCTAAAGTATTCCCATCTGCCGAAAGTGCTGCTATGTATGTAATAGAGCTAGGAGCTTCACTAGGAGAAGCTAACTCACCACCATTATAAACTTTTGAAAGTCCTAAAAAAGCACCAACCCCATTTATAGTTATGGTTCCAGCAGTTTCATCATAATTATAAGTTGCTGTTGCTGTGCCATTATGAGGCGCAACTGGTGCACCACAAGCTTCTGCTGCACCTTGCCATCCTTCTAACCACGTATCTGCACCTAATACATTTTGAAAAGATCCATCGGCATTAAACACATAAGTATCATCAAATAAGCACGCTCGTGTTGTTACATCATCGCTACTGTTTGAAAACCAAGACACGTCATTCATTGCTGGCCCAACTCCAAATGCACCAGCTTCTGGCGCAAATGCCCAAGTACCTTGAATGCCAGTAGGGGCAATATCTTTCACTAATTTAAATGACCAATAGCCACCATTAGCAATTTCAATATCCAAATCTAAAGTATTCCCATCTGCCGAAAGTGCTGCTATGTATGTAATAGAGCTAGGAGCTTCACTAGGAGAAGCTAACTCACCACCATTATAAACTTTTGAAAGTCCTAAAAAAGCACCAACCCCATTTATAGTTATGGTTCCAGCAGTTTCATCATAATTATAAGTTGCTGTTGCTGTGCCATTATGAGGCGCAACTGGTGCACCACAAGCTTCTGCTGCACCTTGCCATCCTTCTAACCACGTATCTGCACCTAATACATTTTGAAAAGATCCATCGGCATTAAACACATAAGTATCATCAAATAAGCACGCTCGTGTTGTTACATCATCGCTACTGTTTGAAAACCAAGACACGTCATTCATTGCTGGCCCAACTCCAAATGCACCAGCTTCTGGCGCCAAACGCCAAGTACCCTCAAGTGAATTTTGAGGAGTTTCTACCGCAAAGGTTATTGTATGTGGTTTTGTAATGGACATATCTTCACGTCCTGGTAGTGATGCCGTAACTGTAATTGTGTAGGTTGCTGTAACTTCTGGGTACATATAACGTACCATTGGACCGTTAGTTTGAAACGTATCCGTTTCATCATCTGTGGCACCAAAATCTACAGTATAAACAATTCTATTATCCCCAGGAATTGTTGATGCTACGACACCTACTTCATTTCCATCAGCATTTAGTGTTGCTATTACAAAATCTAAACCGTCTATAAGATTAGTAATATCGTCGTCTTTATCACAAGATATTGCAGTACTTAATAGAAGTACTAATAGCAGATGTACACTGTTTTTTAATAATTTCATTTTTCTATATTTATAGTTTAACATTTTTTTTAATAACCTTTGTTTTGTTCTCAGTAAGCAATAGCGTTAGCCAATTCTATTATAAAGAATAGAGAGTAATTCATTTTTGTGAGATGAAACGTCGTCTTTTACAGCTCAACTTGTTCTTTTAAGGTTGAAGAATTGGTAACTTTCACCAGCATATTCTTTTTGCCTTTTGGGAGATATTACTTTTAGTAAATCCCCTTCACTCAAATTTCAAAATAGTTATAGCTTATTTTAAATCATACATTGGTATAACACACAGAAATGTTTTTAATATATTTTTTATGTTGCTAAGAAATGCAATCTAAAAAAACGAATTAAAAAAGCGTTGACAATGTGCTATACAAAAAGCATACAACTCAAAAAAATAAAGTGTGCTTTTCTAAAAACATTAAATTACACCCAATATTTAAGATTGTTGTAACAGATTTGGGCTACTACATTACGACGTCTAAAAAAACAATAGAAGGCTAATGTAGTGTTAATGTATAGGTAAAAATGAGTACTGTTAAGGCTGTTATATTTCTAAAATATAATTGGTTAAGCTCGTTTTGTGAGGTAAATTCATTTTTTTACGCAAACGATAGCGTTTAACCTCTACACTTTTTGGTGATATATTTAATAAGGGAGCTATCTCTTTAGACGCTAGATTTAATCTTAAATAAGCACATAAGCGCAGGTCGTTAGATGTTAAGGCTGGGTGTTTACTCTTTATTTTTTTTATAAAATCTTTATCGGCATTATTAAAAGCCTCTTCAAATAATTTCCAGTCGTCAGAGGTGTTTAAATTTTTGTTAATTAACTTAACTACGAATTTTAAATCGCCTAATTGTTTAGCATTGCTAATCTCTTTTTTTATAGAATTAAGAAGTTCGTTCTTTTTTATTAGACTCATTGTAGAGATGCCTAATTCTCTATTCTTGTTTTCAATATCTTGGTTTAGGTTTTTGTTCTTAAACTGTATAATTTTTCTTTGATTTTCTAATTTACTCACCTCTAGCTCTCTTTGTTTTTTATCTAACAATTGCTGCTTTTGTTTTTTGTAATATTGCGTGTTAAAGTAGTGTATTAAAAAAGCGATGATTAAAAACGAAAGTATATAAACACCAATTGCCCAAGGTTGTTGATACCAAGGTTTATCTATACTAAAAGAAAACGATATTGTGTTTTTAGATAAATGACTACCTACTTTTGCTCTTGCTTCAAAAGTGTAGTCTCCAGAGGGTAAGTTTTCAAAAGAAATATTAGAGGTTTCGGACCAATTACTCCAATCGTTATAAATACCAACCAACCTGTATTGGTATAAAGACGGATAAAATTTATTAAAATCTGCTACGCTATAAGAAAAATGAACATTATTTTCTGCGTTGCTTAGCTGCACGTCTTGGTCTGTTTGTAGTAATACTTTTTGTTTTCGTAACGCGTCGTAAGAAACAGAATTGAGATAAATTGTATATACGTTTTCCGTAAGCTTATCTAAATCAACGATTAAGTAACCTTCTTTTGTGCCAATTAAATACTTTTCGTCTTCAAGATGAAGAATATCTTCATAACCAGACTTACTCTTTCTTACCTGAACAGGTAATGTAATTTTTGTTGTTTTTGGGGCTTGAGTTATTTTACCAGGTTCAATATATATAATTTGATTATTTGTAAATCCCCACAATTTATTGCCGTTATCATCATTTATGAGCTTACCTGAAACATAGTTGTGATTAGAAAAAACCGTACTTAAAAGGCTATCTTTTTTAAATCGTTTGCTTGCGTAGTTATAGCTAAAAACACCATCTTTATAAACATATAAAACATTGCCATTGTATGTAACAATGCTAGAATTAAACCCCTTTTCTATAGGCGCTTTACTAAATTTAATAACCTTAGTGTAGTCTTCATTTAATTTTATATAAAAGACCCCTTTATATTCGTGGCTCACTAAAACCTCGGTTGGGCTTAAAACTTCGAGGTATCGCGAAGACATCTCAAAGCCATCAATTCTATGTTTTAAACCCCATTGGTTCTCACTATTTTTTTCTAAAACACTAATCCCTTTATAATTGCCTTGTAAAAGTAAATGAGGTGCATTAGGAATTTCTTTTATACACCATGCACCTTTTATATTAGAAATTAAAGTGGCCTCACCGTTGGTTATAGTGAATGTGCCTTTGTCATGTCCACAAAATAAAACCCCTTTAAATAGTTTTAAACTCCAAACTTGTCCTTCAGTTTTCTTAACAGGCTTAAACGGATCTTGAGAATTAATTTTTTTATAAAACAAACCTTGGTTGGTGCCTAAATACAAATGACTCTTAGTTTTTGCTGTAGCATAAGTAGTGCCCAAAACACCCCTATTATCTTTATAAACCCTATAAGGCGAGTTTAGGTTTAAAACATTTACTCCATTATCCAAACCTAACCACACATTGCCATTTTGGTCTTCTAAAATCGATAAAACAGTCGTATTAGACAAGCCATTTTGTTGGTTAACGCTGAGTAAAACCTCACCATTAGGGCTTAGTTGAATAATACCATTAGATATCGTTCCTAATACATAACTACCGTCTTTAAGTTTTTTGCTACTATAAACACTAATCTTAGAGAGCAGTTCATTGGCTTCGATATTCCATTTTTCAATAGCATTATTCTTGTAAATATAAAACCCAGACGCTTTCGTTTGTATAAGTAAATGCGTGTCGTTTTGGTAAATGTTTACAATTTCTAGAGCTGTAAACGCTTTATGACTACTAACTAAAACTGCGTTTCCATTTTCAATTTTAAAAAGACCTTCACCTATTTTCTGAAAATAGATTGTATCCTGTACTTTAAATATTTTATTTATTCTTGTGTTTGAGTTAATAATTTTGAAATCATCATTTAATGTATTATACATATAAATACGATCAAAAGATTGAAATAAAACCCAATTTTCTACCTCAATAATTCCCCAAAACTCTTCATCTTCAATTAAATCAACTTTTACTTTATCCTTTAAAGAAGTGTAAACCAATAAGCCAAATTCATTTTGAACCCAGTACCCAAAATCCATATAACACCCTGTATAGATTTTGTCATTTATAACACTAACCGATCTAAAAATAGACTCGTTGGGCGACGGATATAACTGCCAACGAGCACCATTATATGTTAACAAACCCTTGTTGTTTGCAAAATAAATTTCGTCTTTTTTACCTTGAGATATCGCCCAATTTTGGTCGTCTGCACCATACGTTTGGGGTGTAAAAACTTTTATAGGCGGTAACTCTTGTGCATTAACGACAAAGGCTAAAACAATAAATAAAAAGCTGTTTCTAAAATTCAATATTAAAAGTTAAGAAAGGGTTATAAATGTACTACTAAGTTAGGAACTAAAGATTTATAATATTACGAAAATAAAAGTAATCTTTTTGTGTAATGCCTTATTCTTTGCTTTTTAGCATCAAATTAATACTAAAAAACTCATGTAAGGTTTGGTAGTCCAATAGTTTGTCGTAAATTTGCAAACTCTTTTTTAGAGAGAATTGTTTAATCTTTTGCGCTGTGAAGCGTAATAATAAATCAAATTTAGTGTGGATACATTAAGCTACAAAACAGTTTCAGCTAACAAAGCTACCGTTAATAAGGAGTGGGTTTTAGTTGATGCTGAAGGACAAACTTTAGGTCGCTTAGCTTCGAGAGTAGCAATACTTTTAAGAGGTAAGCACAAACCTAATTTTACGCCACACGTTGATTGCGGTGACAATGTAATTGTTGTTAATGCAGAAAAAATCAACTTAACGGGTAACAAATGGACGGAAAAAAGTTACATCCGTCACACAGGTTATCCAGGTGGTCAAAGAAGTTTGACAGCTACTGAAATGTTTGAGAAAGACCCAACCAGATTAGTAGAAAAGTCAGTAAAAGGAATGTTGCCTAAAAACAAATTAGG
>JBMYXP010000026.1:0-19869 GCA_049608525.1 Winogradskyella sp. | reverse complement strand
AATAAAAGAAACCCAATTATAGGTGAGATTTTAATGCTATTTTGGTATTAATTTTTTGTTGCATTCTGCGCTTTTTGAGCCTTCTGCTGTTCTAAAGCTTGTCTGCTTATTTTTGCCATATTAAAATTTGGATCTATAGCCAAAGCATCATTAATTAATTTTAATGCAGCATCCATATTTGTAGCTCTGTTTTCGGAGAATGTAACAATGCCGTCTAGATATAAAAAAGCCGCTTTAAGTGACGTTTCATAAGGCTGTTGTTGTTCGTAAAAAGCACGTTTCATATCGTCTTTTGCATTGGCTTTACCATACTGTATGTTTTTTTTTGCGCCAGCGATATCGTTAGTCTGAATTTTTAAATCTGCCATATCATAAGCTAAATAAGCGTTAGGACTGCGTTTAAATAAGATTTCGTAAAACTCTAAAGCCATTTTGGGTTGGTTTAGATTCTTTAAGGCTAAGGCTTTAACTTCAACATTCATATTAGAATCTGTTGTGTTTTTTTCTACACCAACAGTATTTATAGCCTCTCTATTTTGTCCGTTAGATAAATACAAATAAGCTAAAGTATCTTTACGGGCAACAGAAGGTTCTAAAACATTAAGATGCGTCATAGCATTAACAATGCCTTGTACATCTCCTTGTTTTTTCATTTCCTTATAATAGGCTTTAAAATGAGTTTTTAATTCTGAATTAGTTTGAGCAAAAATACCCACCGAAAATAGCATTAAAGCTAAACTTGTAATTTGTTTCATTTTGTGTTTTATATTTTTTAGGCGATTAAATTATTAAAATTAATATTAAAAGGTCTTAAAACTTTATTAATTTCTATGGTGTTTCTTTAAATGTGTAGTTTAAACATTGCATTAATTTTGAACTGTCTATAAGTTTACCTTTGCTAATTCCAGAAGTGTTAAATATAGGAAGAGGTAATTGGTGTGCTTTACAATAATTAGTATAATAGTTTTTTTTAGTTGAATGTTTAGGGAAAACGGCATTAAAAGACACGTTCCAAATATTATTTTCTAATATATTTAAGATAATGCCGATACTATCTGTTTTATGAATTAAATTAATAGGCGCATCAGGATTTTTAAGATTTGATCGTCCAGACAGGTATTTTGCAGGATGTCTATCGCCACCAAATAAACCTCCAAAACGAAGAACTGTGGTGTTAAAGCTCGAATTTTTTAAAAGCATATTTTCAATAGCAATAAGTTGTTTACCGCTGTTCGATGTTGCGTTTGGTTTTTGGTGTTCTGTAATTTTTGTAAAATTATAATCTTCCTTAAACACAGAGGTAGAACTAATATATAGTACATTTTTTACTTCTGAAGCTTCAATTGCTTCTACTACATGCCGAAGCTCTTCAACATGATTTTTATTAGGGTTTTTTTTTAAACCAGGCGGTATATTAATAATTACCGTTTCACTATCAGTTAAAAAATCTGAAATGTTTCCCGTAATTTTTGTTTCATTTAGTTGTATTAAAAAAGGACTAATACCATGTGTGCTTAGTATTTTCAATTTTTCCCTAGAGGTTGTTGAGCCTTTTACGGTAAAGCCATTTGCAATACAATGTTTAGCTAAATCTAAGCCAAGCCAACCACAGCCAATACAGCTAATTTGTTTTATCATTATAAAGTATTTTGTTTTATAGGTGTCAAATTTAGTTAAAACTAAGTGCTTTAGTATCTCTCGGTTTAGCTTCTAAAAATTTTAGACACGTATTTTACTAATTTTTAATAACTTACAGGGTTATGTGTTTGTTGTTTCACGACGCAGGCTTTTAGTTTGAAAACCAAACCATGGACTTCTGTGTTATAGATTCTGTGTGAGTTTATTTGTTTTGTTATTGAAGTAAAAATAGACAAACCAAAATTAACTATTCTATTTTCTAGGCTTACAATTATTAATCGTTGCGTTTTACTAAAGCAAAATAATCTCCTTCTAAGGGTAAGTAACCTTGGTCGTACACAAAATAATATATGGTGCCAACTTTTGTGGTGTAGATACTTGTAAAGTAATTAAAATCGAAGCCTTTTTCTATGAGTTTAGCTCGAGACGATTTTGTTTTTTTATTAGGGTTTAAAGCTTCGAGTATTCTGTAGTTTTTTCGTAGCCGATTATTGGTGTTTCTAATTAGATTTTTAGAATCTTTATTAATTCGGTTATTAAAGGCATTTCTACAGCCATCACTACAGAATTTTTTATCAATTCTACCTAAAATCTTATCACCACATTCCGGACATTGTTTTTGCATACCTTAAATTTTATATAAATATACAAATTTATTCGATTACAAACGACTACAAATATTTACAAACGAATTTAAACACGTAACTACCGTATAACATTTGGCAGTTGTTTCAAATTTGTAGTGTTGAATTGAACCAATGATATTCAATATAAATAAAACCTTATCTTATGAGTACGTTAAGAAACAAAGTACAGTTAATTGGTAACTTAGGTAACGATCCAGAAATTATTAATTTAGACTCTGGAAAGAAAATAGCAAAGTTCTCTATGGCTACCAATGAGAGTTATAAAAACGCTCAAGGCGAAAAAGTAACAGATACACAATGGCACAATGTTGTTGCTTGGGGGAAAACAGCTGAGATTATAGAAAAATATATTACTAAAGGTAGAGAAGTTGTGGTTGAAGGTAAATTAACGTCAAGAAGCTATGATGATAAAGAAGGTAATAAGAGATATGTAACAGAAGTATTAGTTAATGAACTTTTAATGCTAGGAAAAAATTAATTAAAAGCGTTAGTTTTTAACAAATGCAAGGAGATAGTTACAACCAGCCATCTCTTTGCGTTTGTTTACGTTTTTGTTATTCTATTAGTAAAAGTGACTAAGTAATGTAAGTAGCAGAGGGTTATTGTTTATATTTAATTCAAATTTATTACTAATAATACCTATATAAAGCACTAAATTTGCGTATTGTAAATTTAACAGGTAATTTTAATTAAATGACAATAGTACATGTAATGGCTTCTTTTATAGGCGGCGGTGCAGAACGGTTTGTGGTAAGTCTATGTAACCAACTTTCTAATAATGAGGGTTTAGATGTTCATATTATTTCATTATATGATATTAAGCCAAATATGTATTTACATAAAGCGGTTAATAGTAATGTAGCTATACATACATTGTCTAAAAAGGTTAGTTTAGATACCACTATTTTTTTTAAACTAAATAAAATCATAAAAACCATACAACCAACTATAATAAACACGCATTTAACGGCATTTAATTATAACTATCTAAATATACTTTTATACAGAAAAGCAAAGTATTATCATACGTTGCATAGTGATGCGTTATTGGAGTGTCCTAGTTCTAAAAATAGAAGTTTAAGGAAAATATTTTATAAAAAAAGAGTACAAGCCATTACAATATCCGAGTTAAGTTCTCAGTCTTACAGAACTCATTATAGTTTAAATAACGATTGTATAATTTATAATGGAAGGGAAGACCTAAAAGCAACCAAAGCATTTAGTGCTGTAAAACATGAAATTGAAAGTTTTAAGTTAACACCAAAAACTAAAGTAATTCTTAATATTGCTAATTTAGTGCCAGCAAAAGGACATGTTAATTTAGTGAAAGCATTTAAAACACTTACAGATGCGGGTTGCGATATTTTATTAGTTTTAATAGGAGATAGACGCCCTGGGGATAAAGAAATATTTAATTGTATTAAAGACAATCTAAGTGTAAGACTTAAATATTTAGGTGTAAGACAAAATATTGAAGATTACTTATTGATGTCTGATGCGTTTTGTTTATCATCTAACATTGAGGGTATGCCAATAACATTAATTGAGGCTATGTCTGCTCAGTGTTTACCGCTTGCTACACCAGTTGGTGGCATACCAAACATGATTAAAGATAGCGAAAATGGTTTGTTAGCAGCAGATGCTTCGCAAAAAGCTATAACAGATTTAATAAAAAGATATTTAGTATTAGATGATACAAAAATTAAATCCATTAAACAACAGCTTAAAACCGATTATAATCAAAATTTTTCGATACAAAAAGCAGCTAAAAGGTATTTAAAACTCTATAGTAAAGCATAACGTTATGACGAATCAAAAAAAACCAAACGTATTAATTTTTACTGGTATGCATTCTGAAAAGTACGGTGCATTTGAGCGTTATAATGTAGAGTTAGCAAAACAACTACACGCAAAAGGAATACAGGCTGTTTTTGTTTACAATGAAGAGCCTAAAGTGTTAGCGTTTAAGAATGATTTAATTAATAGCAATGCAGAGTTAGTGTGCTTTAACCCTAATAATAAGATAATAACAACTATTAAAAATTTATACAGTTTGATAAAGTTGTATAAGCCACAGATAGTGCACACACATTTTAATCCGTCTGTGGTACGTTTAGTATGTTATTTATCTTTTTTTTTAAGAGTACCCAAACGTTACAATACATTTCATTGTATGGCTACATCTTATAAGCGCATTACAAAAGTTTGGATGTACAGTTTAAACTTATTTACTACGCAGCAATTTGCTATATCAGAAGCCATACGGCAAGAGCAGATAGATAAGTTTAATACTTCAAAATCTAAAATTACAACGTTAAGGCTAGGATTAGATAAATCGTTATTTACAAAAAAATCTATAAATAAGGAGGCTATAAGAGCAACATATAATTTGCCAAAAGAGGGTTTATTAATTGGTAATATTGCTTTCCATGATGCTGTAAAAGGTATAGACGTATTGCTAGACGCATTTAAATTATTGTGTGTTTCTAATAAAAAAGTATATTTATGCCAAGTTGGTGGACATGATAAGCTTTATACCAAATACTTAAAAGAAAAGGCAAAAGCATTAGCAATAGAGCATAAAATTATTTGGATGGGTTTACAGAATGATGTGCCAACACTTCTAAATGCGTTTGACGTCTATGTGCAACCTTCCAGAAACGAAGGTTTAGGTTTATCTATTTTAGAAGCTTACTATGCCAAATTACCAGTAGTAGCAACACGTGTTGGAGGAATACCAGAAATTGTTGATGAAACAAAAGGGTTTTTGGTAGATAATGAAGATCCAAAAGCAATGGCTAAAAAGTTAAAAGAATTAGTGGACTCTAAAGTATTGAGAGCGCAAAAAGGGGAGGAAGCATACCATTTTGTAAACTCTAACTATAATGTAAGCACTCAAGTACGTAAATTAATAACCTATTACAAATAAGTACAATTTGGATTATTTTTATTTTTACACACTACTCGTTGCCATAGTTTTTATTTTTCATAAAAATTTTGCTAAGTGGTTGTCTATTCTTGGTGGCATATTTTTTTTATTGTACTTACCTGCTTCGGGTTTTTATAGCCCAGATTATTTTGGTTATGAGCAAGCTTACGAAAGTGCTTTTGTTGTACCAGAGTATCCTTGGATTAGCTCTGATGCTAGGATAGATGCCGAAATATTTTATTTAAGATACACTGCTTTTTTTAAAATTATTACAGGCTTAAGTTATCCATATTTTTTAGTTATTAATTTTGTGATTTGTGTATTACTGTCGTATTTAACCCTAAAAAGGTTTAATACCTTTGTTAAAGATACATTTTGGGTAATGTTTTTTCCTATACTTTTTCCTATACTTTTTTTCCATTTAATACGATCATCAATATCACTATTTTTACTGTTTTTAGGGTTTATGATGCTTGTTAACGCTAAAAATTATAAATCTATTATTTTTGCACTAATTGTTACTTTTATTGGTTTTAATTTTCACTCACAATATATACTCATAGCTGTACTATTTAGTATTGCTTTTTTTCTACTTCGTTTTAAATCTGTTAAAGACTACAGTTATAATTTGCGTTTAGTTTTTGTTTTTTCAGCTATTTTAGTAGTCGTGTTGGTTGCCTTAAGGTCTTTTGTAGAAGAATTATCTACATTAGTAAGTGTAATATCAACTAGCGACCTTGCAACATCTAAGTTAGGTTATCTAGAAACTGAGGATAGTAGAGGATTTAGAATTACAAGTGTATTGTCTGTATTTGTTTATCCTTACATGATTTATCAACTGATTAAAAATACCTATTGGAATCCTAGACCTTTAATCTTAAATGAAAAACATACAGAACGCGTCTTTCTTTTTATGCTATTTGCAGTTGTGTTCTTTACCGCAGCTATAAACATAGCTTATTTTGATTCTACGCATTTGTCGAGCAGACTGGGTCGATTTTCAGACTATTTATGCATGGCTGTATTAGTGCCATTATATCTAAAAATCTGTATTGGTAATAAGACGGAGTCTATTATAGTTTTGGTAGTTGCAGTAATTGCACCGTTTTTATATGCTTCTATTTATCAAGATTATTACAACAGTTTTCAGTGGAACATTTTTTAAAAAATTAGGCAATGGTATTTATTGGTGGTATAAATCTAAAAAATGATGCAACTGGCGGAGAAGAAGCTAAAAATCAGCAGATGATTGCTTTTTTTAAAAAGAAAGACATTGCCGTGAAAATTATTGACACTTATAATTGGAAACGTAGATTACTAATTCTTTTTTTTCAAATAATTAGGCATACTTTTTTTGCAAAAAATAAAAACATCTATTTGTCGTTATCTTATGGCAGTACTAATAAGTTGTTAAAGTATTTTAATTATTTCAAAATATCTAAGCGCAACAGTATTTCTTACTTTGTAATAGGAGGTAAATTTCATAAATGGATAGAAGAAAACCCTCAATATGTTAAAAATTTTAAACCGCTTACGGCTATATTTCCAGAATCTGCTGCGATGGTGAAATCGCTAAATTCTAGTGGTTTACAAAATGTAACCCAAGTACCAAATTTTAAAGCTATTCCTAATGTTACAATTAAACGAGCGTATAAGGTTATAGATTTTGTTTTTTTATCTAGAATATTACCCCAAAAAGGCTCTGAGTTAATTATAGATGCAGTTTTGCAATTAAATAAAATGGGTTTAGAAGATAAGTTTAGTGTAAGTTTTTATGGTAACATAGATGAAGAACTAAATGTAGGCTATGAAGACGCATTTAAATCTAAGATAGAACCAATACATAATATTACTTATAAAGGGTTTTTAAAACTAAGTAATTCTAAAAACTACGAAATTTTAAGTACATATAATGCTATGCTATTTCCTACGTTTTGGAAAGGCGAAGGTTATCCGGGTGTGTTAATCGATGCTTTTATTGTTAATATGCCTATCATTGCAAGTAATTGGCATCATAATAAAGAAATTGTTAAAAACAAGGTTAATGGCTTATTAATACCCGCAAAAGATAGTAATGCACTTAAAACTGCAATGGAAACACTAATTTTAGATAGTAGTGTATTAAAAACTCTAGAGAACGGCGCAAAAAAAAGCACAGCAATCTATGATATAGAGCAAGTTTTATCACCAATTATTAATATAACAGATGCTTCAAAAAGTTAGTCAAATTTTTCATACGGTTAGATTTCTAAAGCCTATACAAATCTATTATCAAGTTTGGTATAGAGTAAAGAAACGGTTTTTTGGCAAGTTAAAAGGATTTAAACCCCATACGAGCATTGCACCGATTTTTTGGCAGCCAATAATTAGTAATTCAAAGAGTTATTCAGAAAAATTTGTTTTTTCATTTTTAAATATAGAACACCAATTTAAAGATAAAATTGATTGGAATTTTAATACCCACGGAAAATTGTGGACGTATAACCTTAATTATTTCGATTTTTTATATCAAGAAAACATAACAGCTCAACAAGGTTTAAAACTCATAAATGCTTATGTAAAGGCAGATAACTTACTAAAAGATGGTAAAGAGCCTTACACCATTTCTTTAAGAGGTATTAATTGGATTAAATTTTTATCTAAGCATAATGTTGAGGATTATAGCATTAACCAAACATTATATAGTCATTATCAAATTCTATTAAAAAATTTAGAATACCATTTATTAGGAAATCATTTGCTCGAAAACGGATTTTCCTTGCTCTTTGGCGCGTATTATTTTAAAGATAACCAGCTGTATAGAAAAGCAACACAAATTATTACGGCACAACTCAACGAACAAATTTTAAAAGATGGAGCACATTTTGAATTGTCTCCTATGTACCATCAAATTATTTTTTATAGGTTATTAGATACAATAAATCTTATAAATTTAAACGACTGGGAACAAAACAATTTCATTGATTTTCTTAAAGAGAAAGCGGCATTAATGCTAGCATGGTTAAAGCATATAACTTTCAATAATGGTTCTATTCCTATGCTAAACGACTCGGCTTATGCTATTGCGCCAAGCTCAAATCAATTAATTGCTTATGCAAAATATTTAAAAATAAAAGATGTAGAAAAAAAGTTGCAAGACTCTGGCTACCGAAAGATTAATAAAAATAATTTAGAAATTTGTGCAGATGTAGGCAACATAAAGCCATCTTACCAACCAAGTCATAACCATGCAGATACATTTAGCTTTGTATGCCATTATAATAATCAACCTATAATTGTAGATATGGGCACTTCGACATACACTAGTAATGCCAGAAGACTTATAGAGCGCAGTACAAAATCTCATAATACGGTAACTATTAATAACGAAAACACCTCTAAAGTATGGAGCAGTTTTAGAGTTGCACAACGTGCAAATGTTACATTAATAGAAGATAATACCTTTAAAATAGAAGCTTATCATAATGGTTATGGTAACAAGTATAGCACCAATCATAGCCGTTGCTTTGATTTTACAGAAGATGATTTAAAACTAACAGACACTATAAAGTCTAATAACGCAGAAGCAAGGTTTCATTTTCATCCAAGTGTAAAATCGATAAATATACAGGGTAACACCATAAAATTAACAACAGAAAATCTAAGTTTGAATTTTGAAGGCGAAATAAAAAAAATTCAAATTGAAGATTATAAATTTTGCGAAGGTTTTAACACCTTAAAAAATGCAAAATGTGTTGTTGTAGAGTTTGCGCAAAAATTACAAACACAGATTTGTGTATAATATCAATTAAACTAAAAACGAATTTTTTACTAAAACTGTTTTTTTGTATTAAAAGTCAATAATAAAAGAGCATTTTAAAGCCCTTGTATTAAATTACAATTGCTATAAATACATTAATACCAAATAAAATATATGAGATTACTTATTATATCTAATTATTTTTTTCCGGAGATAGGTGCAGCACCATATCGTGTCTATTGTATGGCAAAAGGACTTAGCAATAACCATAAGGTAGAGGTTATTGCGCCAATGCCAAACTATCCTCACGGTAAAATAGCAGATGGTTATAAAGGGAGGTTTTTAAAAACAGATTTTGTTGACCAAATGAAAGTGTTTAGGTATTTTATTTACCCAAGTAAATCTAAATCTGCAATTTTAAGAATACTATCTATGCTTTCTTTTGCAGTTTGTTTGTGGTTTAGTTGGTTTCAAATAAAAAAAACAAAAGGAATTGATGCTGTAATTATTCAAAATTCACCATTACTAATAAGCTTCTCATCTATAATTTTATACAAAAAAATTTTAGGCAGAAAAATAATATTAAATGTATCTGATCTTTGGCCAGGTAGCGCATTAGATTTAGGTTATGTTAAAGAAGGAAAATTTTATAATCTTTTAAAAAAAATAGAACAATTTAATTATAGGAATAGTAACGCAATAGTTGGTCAGTCTCAAGTTATTTTAGACGAAATTAAAAAAGATGCTCAAACAACACCGCAATTTTTATACAGAAATATACAGCCAACGTCCCCAAAAGTAAGGTTAGAAAAAACAAAAAAATTCTCAATCGTATATGCAGGTATAATAGGTGTAGCACAAGGTATTTTAGAGATAGTGAACCATGTGGATTTTGATGCCTTAAATATTCAATTTGATATCTATGGTGATGGTGCAGAAAAAGACGATATACTAGCTTTAATAGCACAAAAAAATATCAAAAACATTTCGTACAAAGGTATGATTCCTAAGCGTGAGCTAAATAAAATTTTACCTCAGTATCATTTTGCTTTAGTACCATTAACAACACCAATTAAAGGCGCAGTACCGTCTAAAATTTTTGACTTTGTTAGTAATACTATACCAGTTGTTTATATGGGGTCTGGCGAGGCAGAGCAAATCATAAAAACATATAATTTAGGGTTTACAGTTGCTTCAAAAGCATTTAAAGCTCTAAATACAGTTTTAAACCAAATAAGCACTATGCAAGCTTCGGAATATCAGTTAATTCAAAAATCTTGTGAGCAAACAAGTCGCAATGTGTTAAATTTTGAAAATCAGCTCAAAAATTTTAATACATTTTTAGAAGCAATTACAGCCAAATAGAGTGCCACATTTTTAAGATAAAAAAACTTTCATTAGGAAAAAGATTGACTATCTAAAAACCAAGATTACCAATATTTGTTTACCTTTGAAGCCAAATTTATAATAAAAAATGAAAATCTTAATAACAGGTTCTAATGGTTTTGTAGGGTCTTCATTAATGCCCTATTTAGAAAATCTCGGTTATACGGTAGATGGTATAGATAGAGACGATAAACCATTATATAACATACACAAAAACACAGTTATTGCAGATATTATAGACATACACTCTATAGAAAAACTTAATAACACTTATGATTTAATAATACATTGTGCTGCTGCAAAGAGTGATTTTGGTATTTCGGATAAAGACTACTTTAGAGATAATGAAAAAGTTACAGAAGTATTAGTTGATTATGCGGAAAAATTAAACATAAAAAAAATAATTTATTACAGCACGGTGTCTGTTTATGGACACCAAAGTAAACCCTGTGGTGAAGAAGGGGAAATACAATCTAACACCGTTTATGGGGATTCTAAATTAGCTGGCGAAGTCGTTATAGAAAATTGGCTAAACAAAGAAGAATCTCGCCAAGCCGTTTTTTTAAGACCTTCAGTAATATATGGACCAAATAATTATGCAAATATGTATAATTTAATAGATCAACTTTATGGCAACCCATTGCTAATGATCGGCTCTGGAAATCATATAAAATCTATGGTAGCTCTAAAAAACTTATTAGATATGACTCATTTTGTGATGCTTCATAGTTTTAATAGTACATTAGAAATATACAATTGCTTAGACAAACCCTATTACACCGTTAATAAATTAATGAAAATTATTGCAAGTGTAGATGGTTTTAATATGCCAAAATTAAACATACCAATTTGGTTGTCTTATGTTTTGGTTACACCTTTTGAAGTTTTGAGTAAACTAACAGGTAAGGATTTAAAAATTAATTGGGATAGAATAAACAAGTTTACCACAGCCACAGATTATTTAGCAGAAAACCTTAGAGAAAAAGGATATGTTCAAAAGTACTCAACCAAAGATGAGTTAATAAAAATGGCAAATTGGTATAAAACAACAAAGTAAGAAATGGCTTCAAAAAAAA
Organism: Winogradskyella sp.; assembly: GCA_049608525.1. GTDB lineage: Bacteria > Bacteroidota > Bacteroidia > Flavobacteriales > Flavobacteriaceae > Winogradskyella. The sequence goes on along the minus strand of JBMYXP010000026.1, from coordinate 8,454 downwards.
TAATACTTCTCGGTTTAAATGAACTAAATTTTGATTACATAAAACATTATGTTAAGCAAGGGTTGTTGCCTAATTTTAAACACGTTTTTGAGTCTTACCAATGTGTAGAAACTACCTCAGAAAGTGAGTACAAATTATTAGAACCTTGGATACAATGGTGTACCATACACACAGGAAAAACATACGCAGAGCATAAGGTCTTTAGGTTAGGGGATATTGTAAATAGAAAAGATTTAAAACAAATCTTTGAAACCGCAGAAGAACACGGATTAACCGTTGGCGCAATAAGCCCTTTTAATGCAGATAACCGATTAAAGAAACCAGCGTTTTTTGTGCCAGACCCTTGGACACAAACCACGGCATCTGGTGATGCGTTTGTGAAAAATATCTCTGAAGCTGCAGCACAAGCTGTAAATGATAATGCAAAAGGCAGTTTGTCTAAAAAATCTATTTTATCCATAATAAAAACGTATGTAAAAGTTGTTGCGCCTGCTAAATACGGACAATATTTAAAATTAGCAACGGGCTTAAAAACTAAAATTGGAGTAAAAGCCGTAATTTTTGATAAGTTATTAGGGGATTTATTTTTGCACCAATGGAAGAAAAAGCAGCCCGATTTTTCAAACTTATTTTTAAACACAGGGGCTCATTTTCAACATCATTATATGTTTAATTCTGCAGCTTATGATGGAGAATTGTCTAATCCAGATTGGTATTGCCCAAAAACCCAAGACCCACTTTTAATGGTGTTAAAAGTTTACGATCAAATAATTGGAAGTTTGTTAAAATTAGATGCCAGATTGTTAATAGCAACAGGCTTGCACCAAAAACCACATAAACACAATACATTTTATTGGAGATTAGATGCGCATACAAGCTTTTTAAACACAATTGGTATAGATGATTTTAAAAGTGTAATACCTAGAATGTCTAGAGATTTTTTAATAGAATTTAATAATGCAGAAGATGCTTTGGCTGCTCAAAAAGAATTAGAAACCTACAGGAGTACTAGTGATAATACAGCTATATTTACGGTAGATAATAGAGTTGAAAGTTTATTTGTAGAACTTACATACCCTAATAATATAGAAAACTCATTTGGTATAAAGGGCAGCAAATCGATTTCTAATTTTGAAGATTATGTGTCTTTTGTCGCAATAAAAAATGGTGAGCATCATAATGTGGGTTACTATATAGACACCGCAGTGCCCAAAAAATTAAAGACAGAAACTATGCCTCTAGCAAGCGTTTATAATGCTATTTTAAAAGCGTTACATATTAATAATTAATGTAAACGGCTATAATATATTAAGTTGTACTTACACAATATGTAATTTAAAACCAAAAAACACTAATTTTAACCCCGTAATATAATTTTAGTATTACTGATTTTAAGACACTAAGCATACAATTACAATAGAGATGGTAAAACATTATTTACAATACTTAAACACAGACGATAATATTATACCTATACTTTTGGTTGTGTTTTTGGCTTCTATAGCTATATCATTTCTCACTTTTAAGCCACTTCTCTTAGTAATAATAAAAAAAAAGTTACATGACGAGCCAAATAACAGGAGTGCGCATAATACTGTAACCCCAACAATTGGTGGAGTTTCTATATATATAAGTTTGGTTTTAGTCCTTTGCTTGTTTGGTGCTATACTTAGATTAGATGGCTTATTAATTTTAGTTGGTTGCTTAACATTATTGTTTTTTTTAGGATTAAACGATGATTTAGACGACTTAAAACCGTTTAGAAAAGCTTTTATTCAGTTTTTAGTGTCATTATTTATAGTAGCAATAACCGATGTTAGAATTTTAGGACTATCTGGTATTTTGGGTATAGGCTTATTTCCGTATTGGTTTTCGGTATTATTTACAATTTTTGTGTATGTACTTATTATTAATGCGTTTAATTTAATAGACGGTGTAGATGGTTTGGCAGGGAGTTTAGCTGTTTTGGCATGTGTTGCTTTAAGTTTTCTGTTTTGGCAATCTAAGGTTTATGCATTAACGGCTTTATGCTTTAGTTTAACAGGTGCACTACTTCCTTTTTTAAGATTAAATTTGTCTAAAAAAAGAAAAATATTTATGGGGGATTCTGGTTCTATGATAATTGGGTTTACCATAGCATATTGCGCCATAAGTTTCATCTATAAAACACAACTAAATAGTGTTAGTTATTTTTATAATAATGCACCAGTAATGGCGGGTGCTATATTGTTTTACCCTTTATTAGACACTTTAAGAATATTTTTTATAAGAATTGTTTTAAACAAAACAAGTCCATTTAAAGCAGATAGAAACCATATACATCATAAATTCTTAAATTTAGGATATTCCCATAAAAAAACAACGTTTACAATTTTAGTGTTAAATAGTATAATTATAGCAATGTCCTATTTTACACGGTTCTTAGATGTTAATATTCAAATTTTTGTCATAATAATTAACGGACTATTATTATTTGCGTTACCATTTGTAATTTATAAAATGAAGCATAATACCTAACGTTTATTTAACTTGTTAATGTAATTTTAGTAATTTTGCGTTTTTAAAAAAAATGGATCGACTAGTAGAATTAGATGCCTAATACGTTTATAATTTATCTTAAAAAATTAAAAGTAATAAATGAAAAATTCAACAATTTATATTCTAATTTTAATGTTAGTAACATCGTGTTCTACTAAAAAAGGAATACACTATCTGCAAGATGTCGAAGATTTTAATGGGGTTACTTTTGATAATACACAATATACAATACAGCCTAACGATATTCTTAAAATAGATATTAATGCTCCAGATTATGAATCTGCTGATGGTGTTTTTAATAAAAAATCTAATGCCATAAATATAAATTTAGGTGCTTTAAAATTAGAAGGCTATTTGGTATCTTCAAATTTTTATATAAAGCACAGCCGATTAGGGGATATATATGTTAAAAATAAAACGGTAAAAGACTTAGAATTAGAAATTACTAACCTGTTAAGGCAAACAAATCAGCTAAAGTTTCCCATTGTAAGTGTACGTGTAATTAATGCAAAGTTTACCGTTTCGGGTGAGGTAAATAGACCAGGAACTTTTGAAATGATAGAAGGCAGAATAACTTTATTACAAGCCTTGGGGTATGCTGGCGATCTACGTATTAATGGCGTTAGAGATGATATTACCATAATAAGACAACAAAATGGCAAACAAATTATTGGCCATGTTGATCTTACTTCTGCAAGTTTTACAACAAGTCCTTTTAATTATATTATGCAAAACGATGTAATTTATGTAAAACCAAATGGGCCTAGAACTAAAAGTGCTGGTTATATAGGGAGTTTTGGATCGGCAATAGCTGTCGTATCTTCTTTATTAAGTTTAGGGTTTATAATATCTAATATAATAAAATAACAGTTGACAGATACAAATTTAAATACCACAGAAAAAACAGAAAACTTTAATATAAAAGAAGAGGTCTATAAATACATATACTATTGGAAATGGTTTTTATTATCTATAGTTGTATTTGTTGGTGCGTCTTATTTATATCTAAGAAAATCTGCAAACATATATAATACAGAAGCTGTTATACAAATATTAGAACCTTCATCTGGTATTGAACTACCAAGATCTAGTTTCGTTTTTAATAGATCTACTATAAATTTAGAAAACGAAATTAAAGCCATAACAGCATATCCAATAATAGCGCAAGTTGTAGAACGTTTAAATCTTAATTATTCATTTTATGCTAAAGGTACAATTAAGACGACTTTAATTTCAGACTTTCCATTACCACTTGAGCATTCCGAATCTATAACTCAGGGTCAAACAGGAAGTTATTACATTGATTTTTTTGAGAATTCAATGCAAATTACCACTAATAAAGGTATTGTTTTAAACTTTGATTCTTACAATACTAATAGCAAAGCAGAATTGCCTTTTAGTTTTTCAAAAGACCCTAACACAAAAACTTATCTTAATGGAAAGACGTTTATTATTAATGTAGGGACAATAAAGAATACAATTTTATCATTAAAAAACAGACTTAAAATAGCACAAATTGGTCAGCGAAGTGATTTATTAACCATTGGTCTAAGTGGTGAAAACCCAATACGTTCTAAATCTATTATAAACACCTTAATGGATGTTTACAAAATGGATGGTGTAAAAGATAGACAGCAAATATCTAGAACCACAATAGAGTTTATTGACAATAGGTTTTTATCTTTAGTAGATCAACTAGATTCTATTGAAAACAGAAAAGAAGCCTTTCAAAAACAGAATAATTTTGTAGATCTAAAAGAAACAGCATCACTGAGCTTACAATCTTTATCTGAATATGAAAAAAATGAATTCAATGAGTCCAATCAATTGCAAATATCTAAGACCATTATAAGCACATTAAGCGACGATAAAAGTTTGTTAGATAGAATACCTGTAAACATGTTAGAGGTTGAGAATCTTAATGCTTTAATACAGCAATATAATAGTAGTATAGATGAATATTATAAACTACAATTATCCGCAGGAGAAAAGAACCCAAGTTTGCTATATGTAAAGGATAAATTGAATAATTACAAGGAAAATATTAAATCATCCTTAAACGCTTATATCAGAGATTTAGAATTTTCACTTCAAAAAACCTCAGAAAGGAAACAAAAGTTTAATTCAAAAATTACGTCTGCACCATCACAAGAAAAACAATACAAGAGTATAAATAGGCAAGTAGATATAAAAGAAAGTTTGTACATATACCTATTGCAAAAGCGAGAAGAATCTGCAATTAATCTAGCCATTACAGAGCCATCAATTAAAATTTTAGACTTTGCTTTAACTGCATCTGGTGCTATTTCTCCTAGACCAAAAATTATATATGCAGGTGCAATAGTATTGGGCTTATTAATTCCTTTTTTAATTTTAGTCACCATTGCATTAATAGACTCTAAAATACAGAGCAAACATGATGTAGATAAACTAAAATTAAAAATTCCTGTAATTGCAGAAATTCCTACTATTAAAAATGAAGACGATTTGTTTTTTGAAAATCCTAACAATAATAATGTGTTGTCTGAGTCTTTTAGAATACTAAGTTCTAATGTAAACTTTTTATTACCACAAGACAGTGATAAAGGAAAAGTAATATTTAGTACATCTACCATAAAAGGTGAAGGAAAAACATTTGTGAGTATTAATTTATCTTTAGCACTATCTAGTATAAATAAGAAGGTACTTTTAATAGGTTCAGATCTAAGAAATCCTCAAATACACACACAAATAGGTGTCGATAAAAATAGAAAAGGCCTTTCTAATTATCTGTTTGACCATAGTTTTGATTGGAGAGATGCAATCGTTAAAGGTTTTGATAAACATAAGCACCATCATATCATATTATCGGGTAGTATTCCACCAAACCCAGCAAATCTTTTAACTAACGGACGTTTTGAGCAACTTTTAGCAGAAGCGAGGAAAGAATATGACTATATAATTGTAGATACTGCACCTACTATTTTAGTTACAGACACAATACTAATAGCTAAACACGCAGATGCTACAGTTTATGTAGTCAGAGCAGGTTTTACAGAAAAAAAACTTTTAAACTTCTCTAAAGATCTTGTAGCATCAGAAAAGATGCATAACGTCGCTTATGTTTTAAATGGTGTTGGCAGACGTAAAGGTTACGGTTATAAATATGGTTATAATTATGGTTATGGTTATGGTTACCAAAGTGATGATAGCTAATTAATACCCATATTTATCTTTCCAAAGTGCTTTTAAATAGTTGCGTTGTGCGTTTTCTCGTGCATTTTGGCCTGGGTTGTAAAGTTTTGTATTGGCAATTTCATTTGGTAAAAACTCTTGTTCGGCAAAATTATTGGTATGGTTATGTGCGTATTTATAAGCATTTCCATAACCTAATTCTTTCATTAATTTTGTTGGAGCATTTCTAAGCGGTAATGGCACGGGTAAATCGCCAGTATCTTTTACTAATTGCTGTGCTTGGTTAATAGCTAGGTAAGCCGCATTACTTTTAGGGGAACTTGCTAAATAAGTTGTGCATTGGCTCAATACAATTCTAGATTCTGGGTTGCCAATTACAGCTACTGCTTGGAAAGTGTTATTTGCAATTACCAGTGCCGTTGGGTTAGCATTGCCAATATCCTCACTCGCCAAAATAAGCAAACGTCTTGCAATAAATTTTACATCTTCGCCACCTTCTAGCATTCGGGCTAAATAATATACAGCAGCATTTGGGTCGCTACCTCTAATAGATTTTATAAATGCCGAGATAATATCGTAATGCTGCTCTCCCGTTTTATCATAGCGTGCGGTTTTATTTTGCACTTGCTTCATCACTAAATCATTAGTAATGCAAATAGATTCGCCTTTAAAAGCGGTTACAAGGAGTTCAAAAATGTTTAATAACTTACGGGCATCACCACCAGAAACTCTCAGTAAAGCTTCCGTTTCTTTTAATTCAATATTTAATTTTGAAATTATATGGTCTTCCGTTATTGCGCGCTGTAGTAATGCTTCTAAATCGGCTTTGCTAAACGGGTTTAAGGTATAGACTTGGCATCGCGATAGTAATGCAGAAATAACTTCAAAACTTGGGTTCTCAGTCGTTGCTCCAATAAGTGTTACCCAGCCTTTTTCTACAGCTTCTAAAAGCGAGTCTTGTTGCGATTTACTAAAACGATGAATTTCATCTATAAATAAAATAGGATTTTTAGTGGTAAATAATCCGCCATTTTGTTTAACTTTATCTATAACAGCTCTAATATCTTTTACGCCAGAGTTAATAGCGCTGAGTTTATAAAAAGGACGATCAGTTTTGGTAGCAATAATATTAGCCAACGTGGTTTTGCCAATTCCTGGCGGTCCCCAAAGTATTAACGACGGCATTACACCACTTTTTATCTGCTGGTAAAGCATACCGTCTTTGCCAACCAAATGTTGCTGACTTATATATTCATTTAACGTTTTGGGTCTTAGTCTTTCTGCTAGTGGAATATTCATCTTTCAAAATTACAAAATGCTTTCAAAAACAAATTGTTTTTTTATACCTTGTATAACATTTCTGCCAATATTTCAGACCATTAGTTTTTGGTTACAAATTTGAAGTACGTTTTATAAATTATAATATGTCCTCGCAGCAACAGTTTAAATATTCTAATAGTATCATTATTTACCCTTTGGCGATACTATTTGTTGTGTGGCTGGTGTTTTGGTATCAGGTAACAATAAACTATAATATTAAGTCCTTTGGCATACAACCACAACAATTAAAAGGGCTTTTAGGCATTTTTACAAGTCCATTTTTACACGCAGATATAGACCATCTTTATAATAATTCTATACCGTTAGTTGTTTTGTCCATGGCTTTATTCTATTTCTACAACAAAATAGCATGGAAAGTAATTTTATACGGCATTGTATTATCTGGGTTATTAACATGGGTAATAGGTAATAAGGGCAATCATATAGGGGCAAGTGGTTTAATATATGTGTTGGTTAGTTTTATATTTTTTAAAGGAATTTTTGCCAAACATTATAGGCTTATAGCGTTGTCTTTACTGGTTGTGTTTTTATATGGTGGAATGATTTGGTATGTTTTTCCTGTAAAGGAAGGCATGTCTTGGGAAGGGCATTTAGGAGGTTTTATAACGGGTTTAATTTTTGCTTTAGTGTTTAGAAAACAAGTGGCAAAGCCACAACGTTACCAGTGGGAAACACCAAATTATAATGAAGCCGACGATTTATTTATGCAACATTTTGATGAAAACGGAAACTTTATAGAGTTTGAACCAAAAATTGAAACTGAAGTTGATTTTGAAACTGAAAAAAATAGAAGTGAAGGTCTTGAAATAAAATACGTGTTTAAGAAACGTGAAGACTAAAAAAAGCCTTTTCATTACGCTAATGAAAAGGCTTTAAAGATGCAATAGTAAATGTTATTGCTATAAATTAAATACAGCGCCAAAGTTTACTGTAAACTGATTGTGTAAAGTCTCAGCTGTTGTAAGTTTATCATCATACTTAGCAAGTGGTGTGTTAAACTCAGTATAGATACCAAAACCATCAGTAAAAAAGTAACGTGCCCCCAAATGACCGCCAAAGTTTTTAAACCCAAAGCTTAAACCAGGATAGATATCAAAATTTTCTGAAAGATTTAAAACATTACCAATATTGGCATTAAAACGTGCTTTTAAATCGATACGATTACCAAAATCTGCATCTAAGCTTTCTTCTACACCTAGGCTATAGGTTGAGGATAACCCTAAAGAAATATTTTCGCCTATGCCATAATCGTAAGCTACGTTTAATCCCGAAGCATTATCTTGAAGGTTAGCACCTATCTGTAATTTACTATCGCCCTTACCTATAAATGCTTGTGCATTACCAAAACTAAACGCTAATAAAGCGACGATAACTAAAATATTTTTCATAATTAATTTTTTT
>JBMYXP010000025.1:0-20373 GCA_049608525.1 Winogradskyella sp. | reverse complement strand
GTTGCCCATTCTTCAATAATATTTGTGAGTACTTGTGCAAAATCTTCACGATCGTTAAGACACGGAATAACGGTAAAATCTTCACCGCCAACTTCGTGAAAAATTTCTTCGCCTTCCATAGCAATTTCTTCTAACGTTTCTAAACAATCACTAACAAATGCTGGTGTTACAATTGCCATTTTTTTAGTACCTGCTTTACCCATTCTTTCAATGGTTCTGTCTGTATAAGGTTTTAACCAGGGATCAAAACCCAATCGAGACTGAAACGTTGTTGAGTAGGTGCCATTTTTTAGGCCTAGTTTTTTAGCCACATTTACTGTGGTAATTTCGCATTGGTGGCGGTAACAAAACTCGTGTTGTGCGCTACCTTTTTTAAAGCAGCATTTGCCATCCATTTTACAGTTGCCGTTAGTGATATCGCTTTTACGGATATGTCTTTCTGGCACACCATGATAACTAAACAGAATATGCTCATAATCTAAGTTGTCTAAAAACTCACCTATGCTTTTAGATAATACATTTATATAATCCTCACGACTGTAAAACGCTGGAGTACGCGTAATAGTAATATTAGGAAAATGTGCCGCAACCAACTCATCTACTTTTACGTCAATGGTCTCGGTAGTTGCCATTGCAAATTGTGGGTATAACGGCATGGTTTTTATTTCGGTACAGCCTTGGTCTGCCAACTCTTGCAATCCTTTTTTTAAGGTCATACTTCCGTAACGCATGGCTAATGCAACAGGGTATTTTACTTTTTGTTGTACTTTTTTTTGTAGTCGTTGAGAAAGTACAATTAATGGTGAGCCGTCTTCCCACCAAATTTTTTGATACGCTTTTGCAGACGCTTTTGGCCGTGTATTTAAAATAATACCTTTAACGAGGAGCGTTCTGGCAATTAATGGCAAATCAATAACCCGTTCGTCCATTAAAAATTCACCTAAATATTTTTTAACATCCTTTGGATTTGGACTATCTGGCGACCCTAAATTAACTAATAAAATTCCTTTAGACATAGCTTTGTTTTTCGTGATGCAAAAATACAACACTAATCGTTATTGTTATAAACCGTTTGTTGTAGTTTTTTTGCTTTTGGTATTAATTATTTTATTAATTTATCGGCTTAATCTAAATCTTTAATAGATTTAAATATATTTACAAGTCTAGTATATTTCTTTTTTATGAAAAAAATTCTGTCGTTAACTCTTATTTTATGTTCAGTAGTCTGTTTCTCACAACAGAAATATCAAAGTTTACTTTGGGAAATTACAGGCAATAATCTTAAAAAACCATCATATCTCTATGGTACCATGCACGTCAGTAAAAAAGTAGCGTTTCGCTTAGACGATGTGTTTTATAAAGCTTTAAATAAAAGTGAATGTATTGCTTTAGAATCTAACCCAACAACTTGGCCAGCATTTAATTACGATATAATGCTTAGTGAAATGTCTAGGTATAATAACAACAAAAACGATTTTTACACCCATCTTTTTAAGTTAGCACACCCCGAGGAAATAGCAATTAGAGGTTCTGTAAGAATGGATAATAATGCCATTAACGCTTATTTATACAGAAAGAATAATGCGTCCGATAATTTTGAAGAAGAAACGTATTTAGACATGTTTATCTTCCAAGCAGGTAAGAAAAATAATAAAGACATTATAGCTTTAGAAGATTTAGCAGAATCTCGGTTTTTAACCACCAAAGCGGCTTATAAACCCACTAAAAAAGACATAGAGCCTTGGTTACAAAAACTATTTGCTAAAGAAAATCCTTACCTTATTCAAGAAAATTTATACCGCGACAGAAACTTAGACTTATTAGATTCTATTGGAGCTGGAGTGAATACCGCCTTTTACAGAGAAAATATGCTTTATAAACGTAATGAAAACATGGTGGTTTCTCTAAAAAAATTAATGCCAAAAAAATCTGTATTTGCTGGTGTTGGCGCTGCACATTTACCAGGAGACAAAGGCATGATTAATATGCTACGCCAAAGCGGTTATACCGTAAAAGCACTAACCTCAAGACAAACAGATTTTAGTAAAACAGAAAAAACAAAGCTCGACAGTCTTTTTATAGACCCTCAACTAAAAAAGCAAAACACACCAGACGGTTTTTTGACTTTGAATACCTACGACAAATTACGAGAACTTTCTTATGGCGGACAAAAATACTACTTAGATCCAGATATGACCAATGGTGCGTATTTAACCATTAACCGAATTAGTCGTTTTGTGTATTTACCTAACGAAAAAGAAAATATAACCCTAAAAGATATTGATCATTTATTATACGAAGATATTCCTGGAGATATTATTAAGAAAGAAGAATTAACGATACCGTATCCTGGTATTAGTATTGTAAATAAAACCAAAAAAGGCGAATTTCAGAAGTATCATATTTACCAAACACCTCTAGAAATTATTATTATAAAATTTGCAGGTCGAAGTGATTTTGTATTAAAGCATCAGAATAAAATTTTTAACTCTATTGCTTTAAAAACACCTTCAAACTCAACTCAACTATTTGTGTCTCCAAATGAGAAATTTCAAGTTAATTTTCCTAAATATTTTATAACCACAAATATGGCAAACAGTGGTAAAAAGCTATTAGAAGGTTATAAAAATGATGCCTATTATTTTTTACAAGAGGCGACATTACACGACTTATCTTACATTGAAGACGATGGTTTTGAAGCCAAATATTTTCATAAAGCATTTTATAAAAACTATAAACTTACGGAAGCTGGCGGAAGTTTTGATACAGGCAAATATAAAACCTACGTATCTCATGCAATTATAGATTCTGCTTCAAATAAAAATTTACATCTTAAAACTATTGTAAAAGACGGAAGCTATTATCTGCTAGGATATGTTGGTGAAAATGAAACTGAAAAATCGACTTTTTTTAAGTCTTTTAAATTTAATACCATTGGGTATTCAAACTTTAAAAAAGTAAGAGACACATCTTTGCATTTTTTTGTTAAAACAAATGCTAAAACTCCTACTCCAAATGCTTATGGTAATGCTAAAAAAGAAAAAGAGTATTCAGAAAAAGTAAAGCGAACAACTTATTTTACAAAGGCTAATGAGAAAATAATGGTTTCTCGAAAAAAGTTTCACGATTTACAAATGTTTCATAACATAGATAGCCTTTGGGGAGATTTAGAACACAAAGTAAATTACAAAACACGTTATGCAAAACCCAATAAGTTGTTTAAAATTTCTAACCGTTCTAAATCTAAAACCGATAGCATTTACACCTATAGTTTTAGTTATGCAGACTCTGCAAGTGCAAAACAAGTTTTGGTAAAAAATATCTTAAAAAAAGGTGTGCTTTTTGAGCTTAAAACCTTAACAGACTCTATAAATAAGCCTTCTACTTTTATTACAGAGTTTTACAATTCGTTTACACCAATAGATACGTTAATGGGTGCACCAGTTTTAGAAGATAAAACCAACTCTTTTTTTAACGCACTTAGAGCCAATGATAGTATTGTTTTGGACGCATATAAACGTATTACATTTAAAAAACACCATAGCAAAGCAATTGTAGCTGTACTTAACGATTTTGAGTTTAAAAAAGAGCGATTAAACATAAAATCTCATCTGGTAGAGCAATTAATTAAAGTAGATTTAAACAACAACTTAGATGTTATAAAACAATTGTATTACGATAGCTATTCGGACCCTAAAACACAAACCGCAATTTTAGAAGGTTTATTAGACTCTAACAAAATAACATCTTACACGTTGGCATTAAACCTTATGGAGCGCGACTTGCCTTTGGCAAATGTTGGTCGTATATTTTATAATTATGAAGGCAAAGATTCGTTAGAATTAAAAGCTTCGTTATTTCCTAAAATATTACAGTACAGTACAATTGAAGAGTACAAACACCCCTTATACAAGCTGTTATCTAAAGTAAAAGATAGCAGCCTTATTAAACTAAAACGTTATTCTAATTATAAAAATCAATTAATTAACGATGGTAAAATTGAAGTAAAACGCACACTCAGTAAATCTAATAGAAGGTACAGCTCATACTCTAAAAACTTAACCACTTATGTTAATCTTATATTTCCTTACAGAAAGGAACGTGTAGCAAAAGATTTCTTTGATAAATTACTAACCACAGACGATAAATATGCCTTGGTAAAATACTACATGCTTTTAGCAAAACACAAAGAAGCTATACCCAATACATTAAAAGAAAAAACGCTTGAAAACGAAGAAAATCAATACTTACTTTTAGAAGAATTAAACGACGCTAAACTACTTACTAAGCTAAAACCTATTGGTATAAACCAGCAACAATTTGCTAAATCTAAACTTTTAGCAAATGCACGTTACGATAAAGAAAAAGATTCTGTCTCCTTTCTCCTAAAACGCGATTTCACAACAGATAAAGGTAAAAATGCCACGCTTTATATCTTTAAAATCGATAAAGAAGATAACTACTCTGGCAAGTCTGAAGTGTTGCATTACATTGCTTTTATTAAACCCAAAGACCCCAAAAAATTAGTTGTAGAGTACTATTATAAATCTCAAAACAGTGGAACTATTGTTGACGATACCAAAGCATTAGAAGAACACTACACGGACATTATAAACTTAGTAACTCACAAAAACCGAAAGCGTGTAACACTAAGTAATCGTGGTGGTGGCTATAATAATTATTAAATAGACGCTGTAATATACTTCTTTGGCGTAGTCCCAAACTTCTTTTTAAAAGCGGTTATAAAATGGCTTGCTGTACTGTAACCTACTTTTAGCCCAACCTCATTAACATTAAAATTACCAGATTCTAAAAGCTTACGCGCCACTTCCATTTTATAATCAAACAAAAACCCATAAACGGTATCGCCATAAATTTGTTTAAAACCTTCTTTAAGTTTTTTAAGGCTTAAGCCAATAGCATCTGAGAGTTCTTGCAATGTTGGTGGTTCTGCCATGTTTGCTATAATAATGGCTTTTGCTTTTTTTAGTTTGGCGACATTATCTTCATCGACTAAAAACGGGCATTGCTCTATATCTGCATCTTCACTTCTGTTAAAAAACAAACTCAATAACTCGTAAGCTTTACCTTTAAAGTATAACGGCTTAATTGAGCTGTTGAGGTTAAAATGTATTAACTGATTTAAAACTATAGCCATAGATGGCGAAATTTTTCCGTCCTTATAATATTTTTTATCTCTATTATCGTCTGTTAAAAATGTAACATAATTAGCATCATCGGAGAATAAACCATGAAATTTTTTAATTGAAATTACAAAAGACACCAACCAAGACTGCGGCTGCAACTCTAAATGAATTGGCAGGTCGCGTTGCGGATTGTAAAGCAACAAAGAGGTATCTTCCTTAATATTAAGCGTATAATGACCTTGATTAAAAATAAATGCAGCCGAGCCTTTTGTGCAAAAATGAAACTGAATAAAACGACTATCTATATCACGTTCAAAAAGATTAACCTCAGTTGTTTCGTTTTTACTTGTTAATATTAAAAAGCCGTCTTCTAAAAAGGTTTCGTTAAAAGTACTTTTAGCGGTACTTTTTGAGTCTTTTAAACTTGTATTCATTTTTTTGTTATTTAGATTTGTTCTAAACAAAAGCTTTAAAAACCTTTATTTTAGTGCAAAAATATGATAAAAATCAGCTTTTATTAAAAAAGAATCTTAAAAACCCAGAAACGATACTTTAAGTTCTTCTAGCGTTATTTTTTTTATACTATCTAAATTATTTTTGTCATTAATGCTTTTTAGGTTTAACCCAAATTAGCCAATTTAACACATGCAACAACACAAAAGCACTTATTTTTATGCCATTGGTCTCAGCTATAAAAAAGCAGATGCCGAAGTGCGTGGTCGTTTTAGTCTAAGCGATAATGCAAAGCAAAATTTATTAGTACAAGCCCAACAAAACGGTATAGAAAGTGTTTTAGTGGTTTCTACCTGTAACCGCACCGAGCTTTATGGTTTTGCAGAACACCCGTACCAACTTATTCACTTACTGTGTAAAAACACAAAAGGTACTGTTGAAGCGTTTCAAGAGGTTGCATACATACACAAAAACAAAGACGCTATAAATCACATGTTTAGAGTTGGCTCTGGTTTAGACAGTCAAATTCTTGGCGATTTTGAGATTATTAGTCAAATTAAATTTGGGGCAAAAGCTTCAAAAAAAGCAGGCCTTTTAAACTCATTTACAGAGCGTTTAGTAAATGCTGTTATACAAGCGAGTAAGCGTATTAAAAACGAAACCGAATTATCATCTGGTGCCACATCGGTATCTTTTGCTTCTGTTCAGTATATAATGCAAACCGTTAAAAACATTTGCGATAAAAACATTCTACTCTTCGGAACAGGTAAAATAGGAAGAAATACCTGCGAAAACCTAGTAAAACATACCAAAAACCCGCATATTACTTTAATAAACCGAACAAAAACTAAAGCAGAAGAGGTGGCTGGTAAGTTTAATCTTGTTGTAAAAGATCACGAAAACTTAGAGCAAGAAATTAACAACTCTGATATAGTTATTGTTGCAACAGGTGCTCAAAACCCAACCGTTTTCAAATCTTTAATTTCTACCAAAAAACCCATGTTGGTTTTAGATTTATCGATTCCTAAAAATGTAAACGAAGATATTAAAACACATGCAAACGTTACTTTAGTACATTTAGATGATTTAGCAAAAATCACAGACGATACTTTAGAGAAACGAAAAACATTTATTCCGGTTGCAGAAACTATTATTTCTGAAATGATGGCAGAATTTAATGCCTGGCTAGATACCTTAAAATTTGTACCTACAATACAAGCTATAAAACATAAATTAACAGGGTTTAAAAATTCTGAATTCAATACACAGCGCAAAAAAATGGTTGACTTTAATGAAGACCAAGCCGAATTAATCTCTAATAATCTTATTCAGAAAATTACCAACCAGTTTGCACACCACCTTAGAGAAGATACCGATTCTTCGGATAAAAGTATAGAACTCATTAAAAAAATATTTCAGTTAGAAACTACCGATAATGTCTAAAACAATTCGCATTGGCACACGCGACAGCCAGCTCGCTATGTGGCAAGCAAAAACCGTACAACTACAGCTCAAAAAATTAGGTTATAAAACGGTTTTAGTACCTATAAAATCTACAGGAGATTTAGTATTAGACAAACCTTTATACGAATTAGGAATTACAGGTGTTTTTACAAAAACGTTAGATATTGCAATGCTAAATGGCAGTATTGATATTGCCGTACATTCGCTTAAAGATGTACCAACAGTATTACCAAAAGGTATTGTACAAGCCGCCGTTTTAAAACGTGGTAATGTTAATGATACGCTAGTTTTTAAAACAAACGAAGAGTTTTTATCGGCAAGAAAAGCCGTTATTGCAACTGGTAGCTTAAGACGTCGCGCACAATGGCTAAACAGATACCCAACACATACTATTGTTGGTTTGCGAGGTAATGTAAATTCTCGATTAGAAAAACTTGAAAATAATGACGACTGGAATGCGGCCATTTTTGCTGGTGCTGGTTTAGGCCGTTTGGGTTTAACACCAGAAAATGCTATAAACCTGCATTGGATGGTGCCTGCACCCGCACAAGGAGCTATTATGATTACAGCCTTAGCGGCCGATGAAGATACCAGAGCAATCTGTGCAGAAATTAATGATGACGTTACAGAAATTTGCACAGCAATAGAGCGCGAGTTTTTAAATAGACTAGAAGGTGGCTGTACCGCACCAATCGGAGCTATTTGTTATATAAATAAAGAAGATGAAGTTAACTTTAAAGGCATTCTTCTTAGCAAAGATGGTACCAAAAAAATTGAAGTGTCTAAAGTTGTACCGCTTGGCAAACACCATAATCTTGCAGAGTTTTGTGCCGATTATATTATAGGTAAAGGCGGAAAGGTTTTAATTGACGATTTGGCTCGTGGAGAAAAGGTAACGAACATCTATTCTACAAAAAAATTAACAAACGACCAGTTGGCATTATTTCATAATAATGTCGTTGCAGAGAGTAACAATGCCATAAAAATTAGCTTAAACCGACTCGCTAAAAAAGTGGTTAAACAGAACATTGAAAATGTTATCATTACAAGCCAAAATGCTGTTGAAGCACTACTCACTAATTTTTCTGCAGTAGAATTACAATTTAAAAACATCTATTGTGTTGGCAGAAAAACAAAACGTTTGGTAGAAAAACGCATCGGTAAGGTAAAACATTACGAGCACTATGCTAAAAATTTAGCCAAACATTTAGTAGAATTTATGGACGGTACAGATGTTACTTACTTTTGTAGTAATATAAGAATGGACACCATACCAACTATTTTAGCCGAAAACAATATAAAAGTAAATGAGGTTGAAGCATACGAAACTAGGTATAATGCAGATAAAGTTGAAGGCGACCTAAAAGGTGTTATGTTTTACAGCCCATCTACCGTTGAGGCATTTATAGCTCAAAACAAAGCTAATGGCATTGCTTTTTGCATTGGAGAAACAACGGCAAAAGAAGCAAAAAAATATTATGAAGACGTACGTATTGCTAAAGTGCCGACTGTTGAAAGTGTAATTGCATTGGTGAATAATAGTTATTTATAGCTGTTAGCATTTTGCTATTAGCCATAAAGTATCACTGTTGCGCTAAGAGCTGAGAGCTAACAACTAAAAGCTAGGACATGAAGAATTATAGGGATTTAAAAATTTGGGAACACGGCATTGATATTGTAAAACAAATATGTGTTTTAGCAGCTCAATTACCTTCAACTGAAAAACTCGGATTAAAATCTCAGATTACAAGAGCAACAGTTTCAATTCCTTCAAATATTGCAGAAGGTTGTAGTAGAAATAATGACATTGAATTTAAGCACTTTCTAGAAATTGCAGTGGGTTCTTTTTTTGAAGTACACACAACATATAATTATACAAAAATTAAATTTTATCAAACCTGAAGATTTAAAATCAATTTTTGAAGTATTAGAAACTGAAGGCAAAATGATAAACGGATTAATAAACAAAATCAAGAACAGCTAATAGCCAAAAGCTAATAGCCAAAAGCCAGTTATGATAAAAAACGATTTATTCTTAAGAGCATTAAAAGGCGAAACTGTAGAGCGTCCACCTGTTTGGATGATGCGCCAAGCAGGTAGATATTTACCTGAATTTATGGAAATTAAAGCCAAGTACGATTTCTTTACACGCTGCCAAACACCAGAATTAGCAAGTGAAATTACAGTACAACCTATACGTCGTTACGGCATGGATGCTGCTATTTTGTTTTGCGATATTTTAGTGATTCCGCAAGCCATGACTATTGAGGTGCAAATGAAACCTAATTTTGGACCGTATTTACCCAACCCTATTCGCTCTCAAAAAGATGTGGATAACGTTATTGTGCCAGATGTAAAACATGCGTTAAGCTATGTTTACGATGCCATAAAAATGACCAAAGAAAAACTAAACAACGACATTCCGTTAATTGGTTTTGCTGGTTCGCCGTGGACTATTTTATGTTATTGTGTACAAGGTCAAGGTTCTAAAAACTTTGATAAAGCTAAAGAGTTTTGTTTTACAAACCCAATTGCTGCACACCAATTATTACAAAAAATTACAGATACAACAATTGCTTATCTAAAAGAAAAAGTAAAAGCTGGCGTTAATGCAGTACAAGTTTTCGACTCTTGGGGAGGCATGTTATCTCCTGTAGATTATCAAGAATTTTCTTGGCAATACATTCAGCAAATTATTGACGCATTAAAAGATGAAACACCTGTTATTGCTTTTGGTAAAGGCTGTTGGTTTGCACTTGGCGACATGGCAAAATCTGGTGCATCTGCATTGGGTGTAGATTGGACGTGTTCTGCTCGTAATGCACGTTATTTAACAGGTGGCAACATTACGCTTCAAGGTAATTTTGACCCAACACGTTTGTTTTCTCCACCAGCAGAAATTAAAAAAATGGTACATCAAATGATTAACGATTTTGGTAAAGACAAGTACATTGTTAACTTAGGTCATGGTATTTTGCCCAACATTCCGTTAGATAATGCTAAGGCTTTTATTGATGCGGTAAAAGAATATGAGAGTCCAAACTAAAAGCCTGTATTAACTTTTTAAAACGTAGCGGATTCTAATCTAAGTCGATAAGATTCAATATGTTTATTAAAACACTTAATTTTAAAACAGAAATCTAATTAAACAGATTTTTGCTTTCGCAGAAACTAGCGATGATAAAGAA
Source organism: Winogradskyella sp. (assembly GCA_049608525.1). Classification (GTDB taxonomy): domain Bacteria; phylum Bacteroidota; class Bacteroidia; order Flavobacteriales; family Flavobacteriaceae; genus Winogradskyella. The sequence continues at coordinate 10,121 of JBMYXP010000025.1, read as the reverse complement.
CATATTAAAAGGCATAAAAGCATACTCGGGAGCATTCGCTCTTATTTCAAAATTAAAACTTTGGGGATATTTTGCTATTCCTATGGCTATAAGTGGTATTACGGCGTCATTAATCTTTGTTTCTGCTTATGGTTTATCTGATAATATAGGTCGTTTTATTGCCAAAATTTGGATTTGGGATTGGGGAAAAAGCGGTTTTACGTCGTTTTCAACATTTATTGGAGGAAGTGTTATTATTGTTATTGGGTTAATTCTCTATAAACATATTATAATGGCACTTTCTGCACCATTTATGAGTCCTGTTTCAGAAAAAATAGAAGCCCATTTAACAGGTGTAGAAAAACACAATCATAGAAATACCTCTTTTAAAGCGCAATTATGGCGAGGTATTAGAATAAACATGCGGAATTTAGCAAAAGAGTTGTTAATTACACTACCGCTTTTGTTACTAAAATTTATTCCTGTTGTTAATATTATATCAACAGTTTTATTATTTTCAGTACAAGCTTACTATGCGGGTTTTGGTAATATGGACTATACACTAGAAAGACATTTTAAATATAGAGAAAGTGTAAAATTTGTTAAAAAACACAAAGGCATTGCAATAGGTAATGGTATTGTGTTTATACTCTTTTTATTTATCCCTATAATAGGAGTTATTTTAGTTTTACCGCTAAGTGTTACTGCCGCATCTATTGAAACGGTAAATCTTATAAAAGGCAAAAACGAATTAAAAAAAGACTTAAAAAATCTAAATTTATGATTGCTGAGTTTAACGGTTTTGAAATTAACCCCATTCATAATGGAGATGCTTGGAAAATTTGTGATTTTATGGTAGCAAATGCAGACCGTTTTAAACGTTACTTTCCAAAAACTTTAGAGCAGAATCTCAACCCAACCTTATCTCAATTATTTGTTGAAACAAAAGTGAAGCAATTTAAAGCTAAAGACGAATTTCTATTCACATTAAAACATTCTGAGACACGAGAGTTTGCGGGTCTTATTTACATTAAAGAACTGAATTGGGACAAAAAGCAAGGTGAGTTTGCCTATTGTATAGGTTACACATTTAAAGGTCAAAACCTCATCTCAAAAGCCGTTGAGTCTTTGTCTAAATACGCATTTACTAATTTAGGTTTAGAAACACTTCAAATTATTGTACATAAAGACAATTTACCAAGTGTAAACGTCGCTTTAAACACTAACTTTAAATGGCAAAAAACACTATTAAATGAATTTACTCCAACAGGAGAGCAGCCATTAGATATGGAGTTGTATGAACTGTATAGGTAAGCTTATTATCCTGCGAGGTTTTAAAAACCTTGTAGGTATCAAACAAAAATTATAATGAATTTAGAAATATTAGAAAAAGACAAATATTACCACATATACAATCGTGGTATTAACGGATGTAACATTTTTAATTCTGAAGAAAATAAACGTTATTTCCTTGAGTTAACAGGAAAGCATTTAACGCAGAAAGCTTCAATTATAGCATTTTGCCTTTTAGATAATCATTATCATTTATTAATAAAAGTTGAATGTGTTTCAGCTCAAATAACTCAAGCTTTCTCAAATTTGTTTAATGCTTATGCCAAGGCTTTTAATAAGCAACAAAATAGAACGGGAAGTCTATTTGAAAAACACTTTAAACGAAAAAGGATAGATTCAGAAGATTACTTTAAAACTGTTTTTTGTTACATTCATCATAATCCGACTAAAGATTGGGAAGACTATACATTTTCTTCTTATAGATATTATATAAACAACCAAACACCAGATGCTTTTAAACTTAATAAGCAGTACACTTTAGACGTGTTTAATAGCATTGAAAACCTAGTATTTACACACGGTCAATACAAAGGTAAAGACCTACAAGGTTTTCAAAACCTCGCAGGTCAACAAAACGGTAAAAAATACAACCCGCATAATAGCAAAGCTCCTGTAAATTTAAAATATGATTACGGTATCAAAAACAAATTTTACAATTACATCCAAAACCTACAAGACTCCATTACTTCTAAATTAGAAACGATAGATGGCAAAGCAACTTTTAAAGAAGACATTTGGAAACGTGCTGAAGGCGGCGGCGGCAGAACTCGAGTCATAGAAAACGGTGCTGTTTTTGAAAAAGGCGGAGTTAATATTTCTGGGGTTCATGGAAAGCTACCACAGTCTATGCAAAATTATTTTGGTGTAGAAGATGCCGATTTTTTTGCCTGTGGTTTGAGTTTAGTTTTACACCCTAAAAACCCAATGGTACCAACAGTGCATGCCAATTGGCGCTATTTTGAAATGTACGATAACGACGGCAACATTGTAGATCAATGGTTTGGTGGCGGACAAGATTTAACTCCGTATTATTTGTTTAATGAAGATGCTATACATTTTCACCAAACCTGTAAAACGGCTTGCGATAAGCACAACCCAGCATTTTACCCAAAATACAAAGCGCGTTGCGACGAGTATTTTTATAACACACACAGAAACGAAGGCCGTGGTTTAGGCGGTTTGTTTTTTGATTATTGTAAAAAAACAGACACCATGAGTATGCAAAACTGGTACGATTTTGTTACTGAAGTTGGTAACAGTTTTTTAGAGGCTTATGTGCCTATTGTAGAAAAACGAAAGGAATTATCGTACACTAAAGAGCAACGCAATTGGCAAGAAATTCGTCGTGGTCGTTATGTAGAGTTTAATTTAGTACACGACAAAGGCACATTATTTGGGCTTAAAACCAATGGCAGAATAGAGAGTATTCTTATGAGTTTACCACCTCACGTACAATGGGTCTATGACCACAAACCAGAGACTGGTAGTGAAGAAGAACAATTAATTAAAGTATTACAAAACCCAAAAAACTGGGTTTAGAGTTTGAGTAATTAACTTAAAAGTTAGATTTATGTTTCCAATAAAAAGAAATAGAAGATTAAGAACTAACAACGCTATTAGATGTTTAGTAAGAGAAACCATAATTTCACCAAACGATTTTTTAGTACCACTATTTATTGTTGAAGGCAACGGTATTAAAGAAGAAATTGCTTCGATGCCAAATTATTATCGCTTCAGCTTAGATTTACTAAAAGCCGAAGTAAAAGCACTTTGGAGCTTAGGTTTAAAATCGGTTTTACTGTTTGTAAAAGTAGAAGATGCTTTAAAAGATAATAAAGGCACAGAAGCTCTAAACCCTAACGGATTAATGCAACGTGCCATAAAAACCGTTAAAGATGTTTGCCCAGATATGTTGGTAATGACCGATGTGGCTTTAGACCCATTTTCGGCTTATGGGCACGATGGTATAATTCAAAATGGAAAAATAGTAAACGATGCAACAGTAGAAGTTTTGGCAGAGATGAGTGTATCTCACGCACAGGCCGGAGCAGATTTTGTAGCACCAAGTGATATGATGGATGGTAGAGTTTTAGGTATTCGCCAAGCTTTAGATCTGTCTAATTTTATAGATACAGGTATAATGAGTTACTCAGCAAAATATGCGTCTGCATTTTATGGGCCATTTAGAGATGCTTTAGATTCTGCTCCTGTAGATTTGGTAGATATACCAAAAGACAAAAAAACCTATCAAATGGATTTTGCTAATAGAAATGAAGCCATCAGAGAAACCGAAATGGATATTAATGAAGGTGCAGATATTGTAATGGTAAAACCAGGTTTAGCCTATTTAGATATTGTTAGAGATATTAAAAATAATTTTAATGTACCTATTGCGGTATATCAAGTTTCTGGTGAGTATGCCATGCTAAAAGCTGCTGCCCAAAACGGCTGGTTAGACCACGATGCTGTAATGCTAGAACAGATTACATCTATAAAGCGAGCTGGCGCAGATATTATAGCGAGTTATTTTGCTAAAGACGTTGTTAAATTGATTTCGTAACTTCGCACCAACTAAAATTAAATTATTTAATGGGCTTACTCATTTTTTACGCTGTTATATCTATTTTCTTTTCATTCTTATGTTCTATTTTAGAAGCCGTATTACTTAGCTTAACACCAACATTTCTTAACCTAAAGAAAAAGGAAAACAAAGCTTATGCTTTTGATTTAGAGGTTCTAAAAAAAGATGTCGATCGCCCTTTAATTGCTATACTTACACTAAACACTATTGCACACACTGTTGGTGCAATATTAGTTGGTGTACAAGCAAAAATAGCTTATGCAGAGCTATATGGCACGTCAACACAATCTGTTTTAGGTTTATCATTTACAGAAGACTTAATGGTTGGTGTTGTCTCAACTATTATGACCATTCTTATTTTGGTAGCTTCAGAAATTATACCAAAAACCATAGGTGCAACCTACTGGAAAAGTTTAGCAAATTTTACATCTAAAGCCTTAAACATTTTAATTTTTCCACTAAAATATACAGGCATATTATGGCTTCTTCAACTCACCACAAAACTTATTGGAGGCAAAGGTCATGGAAGTGTTTTAAGTAGAGAAGGTTTTGTTGCAATGACAGAAATGGCACACGAAGAAGGTGTTTTTGAAGCCAATGAAAGTAAAATTATAAAAAATTTATTAACCTTTAAAGAGGTGTTTGCTAAAGATGTAATGACACCTCGTACAGTGATGAAAGCTGTAGATGAAAACACCACCGTTAAAGCTTTTTTTGAAGAAAACATGAATGTTCGTTTTTCTAGAATCCCTGTTTTTACAGACGATGCAGACAATATTAATGGTTTAGTATTAAAAGACGACGTTTTTAAAGAAATGGCTTTAGAGAATGGATCTAAAAAACTAGCCGAACTTAAACGAAACATTATTGTTGTAGTACGTAATTTACCAATTCCAAAATTATTTGAACAACTCGTTGAAAGCCGCAACCACATGGCTTTAGTTGTTGACGAATATGGATCTGTAAGCGGTTTAGTTACCATGGAAGATGTTATAGAAACACTTTTAGGTCTCGAAATTATGGACGAAAGCGATAACGTATCAGATTTGCAACAGATGGCAAGAAAAAGCTGGGAGACTCGTGCTAAAAAATTAGGTATTTTTGAAGATAAGCCTACTGAAAACAATACATAAAATGAGGCTAAAAATGTAGTCGCCAAAAAATAATTACGAACAAATGGAAACGTGTATCATAAACTCACCTTTAGGTTACACTAAAATTAGTGGTGATAAAGATGGTATTACCGCTGTCGAAGTTGTAAATACAGATGAAGAATTATCTGAAATTATACCTGAAACACTTCTAGAATGTGTAACGCAACTCAAAGCTTATTTTAAAAACGAACTTAAAAATTTCGACTTAAAATTAAATCCTCAAGGTACAGTTTTTCAGAAAAAAGTATGGAAACAACTTAACGCTATTCCTTACGGAAAAACAATATCTTACTTACAACTCTCTAAACAACTTGGAGATGTAAAAGCCATTAGAGCCGCCGCAAGTGCCAATGGCAAAAACCCACTTTGGATAATTATACCCTGCCACCGCGTTATAGGTAGCGATGGTAGTTTAACAGGTTATGCTGGTGGTTTACACCGAAAACAATGGTTACTAAACCATGAAAATGACTACAAACAACAATCCTTGTTTTAAATGTATAAGATAGCAACCAAATTTCTTCAACGCTTTTTTAAAATAGCAACCATATACAAGCATGGTTTTAATTGGTCACCAATGTACAGACGTTCTACTGCAAAACTCATTGCGGTTAGCGACGATTTACATTATGTGAAAATTAGACTAAAACTCAACTGGAAAAATCGTAATTATGCAGGTTCTATTTTTGGCGGAAGCATGTTATCTGCAACAGATCCTATTTATATGATTCAGCTTATTCAAATTCTTGGAGATGATTTTGTGGTTTGGGACAAAGCGGTAGATGCACGCTATAAAAGACCTGCAAAAACTACAATTTATGGTGAGTTTATATTTACAAACAAAGAAATTGTTGCAATAAAACAATCGGTTTTAAAGCATTCTGAAACAGATATTACCAAAACTATGTCTTTGGTTGATGCTAAACAAAATATTATTGCTACTTTTAGTAAAACACTTTACATCGCCAATAAAACATATTATAAAGAAAAACTAAAAAGTCGTAAATCAAAATAATTATACCTAAATGAAATTCTTAAAAAAAACACTTAAAGTTATCGCCGTTCTATTAGCGCTAATTGTTGCTATTTTATACATAACAGACACCGATTATCTTATAAAAGCCGTAAGAACAATTTATCTAAAAGGGCATTCAACCGCCTATTTAGAAGATTATAAAGAGTTTGACAACCAAACGATTAAAGCAAGTAACACCCCACAACCTTGGGCAAATCATAAAGATTATAATACCGTAAAAGCTACCAAAACCTTGCAAAAAGCAAATAAAGACTGGGGAAGCATTGCGTATGTTATTATAAAAAATGATAGTATTTGGTTTGAAGAGTATTATGACGGATTTAACGAAAACTCAAAATCTAACTCATTTTCTATGGCAAAAAGTTATGTGTCTGGGTTAATGGGAAAAGCCATTTTAGACGGTTACATTAAAAGTTTAGACCAACCTGTTTGCGATTTTTTACCTGCATTTTGCGATGATAAAGCCAAAAAAATGACGGTTGGAGATTTAAGCAGTATGAGTTCGGGCACCAATTGGGACGAAGCTTATTATTCGCCATTGTCTATTACAACACGCGCCTATTTTGATGACGATTTAGCTAAAGTAATGAATGGCTTAAAAGTTGTAGATGCGCCAGGAAAAGCGTTTAAATATGCAAGTGGAGATACACAAATGCTAGCAATGGTTATAGAAAAAGCAACAGGAAAAAAACTATACAATTATTTTGAAGACAGCTTTTGGAAACCCTTAGGTAGCGAAAATGAAACACTTTGGCAAGTAGATAGTGAAGACCACGACTTAGTAAAAGCCTATTGTTGTATTGCCAGTAATGCTAAAGATTTTGCCCGTTTTGGCAAACTCTATAAAGACCATGGCAAATGGAATGGCAAGCAAATTTTAGATTCTGCTTTTGTGGCTAAATCGTTAGTGCCAAGATTTAAAGAAAGTCCTGAGTATGGTTATGGTTGGTGGTTAGATAACCAATTAGGAAAAGACTTTTTTATGATGCGTGGGCATTTAGGGCAATACGTTATTGTACAGCCAGAAGATAATGTAATTATAGTACGTTTAGGACATCAAAAATCGCCAGGTGCAGGTGTTGGTGCTTTTACAGATGATATAAGTTTGTATATTCATGAAGCTTATGAGATGATGAAGAAATAAATTGTAAAATATAGTATTCCTGATAAAAGAGAATTAACTGATTTAGAAATTACGTTTTTAAAACATATATTTAAAAAGAAAACTTAGAATGGTTTAACGTTATTGATAAGTTGAAGGTTGTAGCAAGATGTGGCTGTGGAAAATGTCCTACTATTCTTTTTGGTAAAAGTTTTGAGTATGAAATTCAAACTGGAAATTTAAAAATTGATTATTTAGCAAAAGGGAAAAACGAAGAGTTGATTGGTGTTATGATTTTTGGAAACGAAAAAATGCCTTTTGAGTTAGAATTTTATTCAATTGATGGAGAGTTTGACATAACAGAAATACCAAATATTGAAACTTTAAAGCCTTTAATTGAAAACCAATAAATATTATTGCCTTTAGCAGGAAGTATTATGATCTCAAAATTAAACCTAGAAAACATACTATTTTTAGATATTGAAACGGTTCCTGAAAAAGAACATTTCTTAGATTTAGACACTACCAAACAAGAGCTTTGGAGTGCCAAATCGCGTTACCAACGTAAAGAAGAATTTTCGGCTGAGGAGTTTTATAATCGTGCTGGCATTTGGGCTGAGTTTGGTAAAATAATCTGTATTTCGGTTGGGTATTTTAAAATGGAAGGAGATAGCAGAACGTTTAGAGTAACGTCGTTTTATGGAGATGAGATTACAATTTTAAAAGACTTTAAAAATTTACTGATGTCGCATTTTAGTGGTAATAACCATTTATTGTGCGCGCATAATGGTAAAGAATTCGATTTTCCGTACATAGCCAGACGCATGATAATTCATCAAATAGAATTACCATACAAGCTAAATTTATTTGGTAAAAAACCATGGGAAGTACCACACTTAGATACTTTAGAACTCTGGAAATTTGGAGATTACAAAACTTATACGTCTTTAAAACTATTAACTAACGTTTTGGGCATTCCGTCACCAAAAGATGATATTGATGGTAGCGAAGTATATCGTGTGTATTATAAAGAAAAAGCAATAGACCGCATTGTTGTTTATTGCGAAAAAGATACTATAGCTGTGGCTCAAATATTTTTAAGATTACGTGGAGATGTATTATTACATAACCATGAAATAAAACATGTGTAGATTATTCTTAGACCTGTAAAGTTTTTAAAACCTTGCAGAATACACTACTATTTTGGTAAAACCATGACAACAAACCTACTTAGCGTTAACAACCTCAATATTTCGTTTTATAAAAATGGGATAGAAACCCCAATTATAAACAACATTTCGTTTGCAATAAAACCTAATGAAATTGTTGCCATTGTAGGCGAGTCTGGTTCTGGTAAATCTATTTCATCTTTGGCTTTAATGGGGTTGTTGCCAAAAAAGATTTCAAAAATTACATCGGGTTCCGTTCTATTTGATGCTAAAAACTTAGTTGAAGTAACGCAAAAGCAATTTCAAAATATAAGAGGCAAAGAGATAGCAATGATTTTTCAAGAACCAATGAGTGCTTTAAATCCGTCGATGCGTTGTGGCAAACAAGTAGAAGATGTTTTAAAACAACATAGCAGCTTATCGGCTTCCAAAATTAAATCTGAAGTCTTATCGCTATTCGAAAAAGTAAAGCTTCCCAACCCCAAAAAAATATACAAAACCTATCCGCATCAAATTTCTGGCGGACAAAAACAGCGTGTAATGATTGCAATGGCAATTGCCTGCAAACCAAAATTACTTATCGCAGATGAGCCTACAACTGCACTCGACGTAACGGTGCAAAAAGAAATTTTAGAGCTTTTAAAAACATTGCAAACCGAAACCCAAATGAGCATTTTGTTTATTTCTCACGATTTGGCTTTGGTATCTGAGTTAGCAGACAAAGTATTGGTAATGTATAAAGGCAAAATTGTAGAACAAGCCAATACACACGCTATTTTTAAAACCCCAAAACACAATTACACCAAAGCTTTAATTGGCGCAAGGCCATCTACGGCATACCGATTAAAACAATTGCCTACAATTTCAGATTTTATGTCTAATAATGTAAATGCAAACATTGTTTCGGACTTAGACCGAAAGAAAAATCACGAAAAACTATATGCTCAAACACCACTATTAGAAGTTATAGATATTGAAAAAACTTACCTCACTAAAAAAGGACTTTTCTCTAAAGGTTTGCCTTTTAAAGCCGTTGACGGAGTAAGTTTTAAAGTTTATAAAGGCGAAACTATAGGGTTGGTTGGCGAGTCTGGTTGCGGAAAATCTACCTTAGGAAATGCCATTTTACAATTAGATAAAGCCACTTCTGGCACTATTATTTATAACGGCAAAGATATTACCAACCTCAGTAAAAGGCAATTAAGGCAGTTGCGAAAAGATATTCAAATTATATTTCAAGATCCGTTTGCGTCTCTTAATCCAAGATTAACCGTTGGTAATGCAATTTTAGAACCTATGTGTGTGCATAACATTTATAATTCTAATGCGGAGCGAAAAGCCAAAGTTTTAGAACTACTACAAAACGTGGGCTTACAAGCCACCGATTATTACAAATACCCACACGAGTTTTCTGGTGGGCAGCGTCAACGCATTGGTATTGCTAGGACTATTGCTCTAAAACCTCAACTTATTGTTTGCGACGAGTCCGTGTCGGCATTAGATATTTCGGTACAAGCACAAGTTTTAAATCTTCTAAACGATTTAAAAGCACAGTTTGGCTTTACCTACATTTTTATTTCACACGATTTGGCTGTTGTAAAATACATGGCAGATCAATTATTAGTTATGAATAAAGGAAAAATTGAAGAATTAGGCGATGCAGATGCTATTTACAAATCGCCAAAACAGGCATATACTAAACAACTTATAGACGCTATCCCCAAAGGGATATAGGTTATATAACAAT
>JBMYXP010000024.1:0-20933 GCA_049608525.1 Winogradskyella sp. | reverse complement strand
ATTTTCACTTAATCCATCATATTGCTATAAAATACTTCCAGCTAAAAAATGTTAATAACTCACCTAAAATTTGAGTTCTAAAAAATGAGCTATTTACAGGTTATTATTAAATTTGTAGTAATTGTTTAAAAATAAAAACAATAGCATCATTAAGGTGTAAACACAAATTTAAGTACACAGTATTTTGGAGCATTTTGTAGTATCGGCGCGTAAGTATAGACCTCAAACCTTTAAGGATGTTGTAGGGCAACAAGCTATTACAAACACATTACTTAATGCTATAGAAAACAACCACTTAGCACAAGCTTTATTATTTACAGGACCTCGTGGTGTTGGCAAAACCACTTGCGCACGTATTTTAGCCAAAATGATAAATAGTGATGGCAACACCAGCGATGACGAAGATTTTGCTTTCAATATTTTTGAACTCGATGCAGCATCTAACAACTCGGTAGATGATATTAGAAGTTTAACCGACCAAGTGCGTATTCCGCCACAAGTTGGTAAATACAAAGTGTATATTATCGATGAAGTACACATGTTGTCTCAAGCAGCTTTTAATGCTTTTTTAAAAACTTTAGAAGAACCTCCAAAACATTGTATTTTTATTTTAGCAACCACAGAAAAGCACAAAATCATACCAACCATATTATCGCGTTGTCAAATTTTCGATTTTAAACGTATTACTGTTACTGATGCTAAAAACTATTTAAAATACATAGCAGAAAAACAAGATGTTACAGCCCAAGATGATGCACTGCATATCATTGCTCAAAAAGCCGATGGCGCCATGCGAGATGCGCTTTCTATTTTTGATAGAGTCGTTAGTTTTTCGGGTAAAAATTTAACCAGACAAGCCGTTACCGAAAACTTAAATGTGCTCGATTACGACACCTATTTTACAAGCACCGATTTTATTTTAGAAAATAAAATTCCTGAGTTGTTAATGCAATTTAACAGTGTTTTATCTAAAGGTTTTGATGGCCATCATTACATCGCTGGCTTGGCATCGCATTTTAGAGATTTGATGGTTTGCAAAAACCAAGCTACAATTCCGCTTTTAGAAGTTGGTGAAGACACCAAGCAAAAATATATAACGCAATCTCAAAAAACAGCTCCTACCTTTTTAATGCAAGGTATTGAACTTGCTAATGATTGCGACCTCAAATACAAAACGAGTAAAAATCAACGGCTACTCGTAGAATTAACACTTATGCAACTCGCCTCTATCACTTTTGATGGAGAAAAAAAAAATCGTAAGCACTTCATAATTCCGCCTTCTTATTTTAAAGCAAAAGGCATAACACCAATACCTGTACAAAAATCTATCCCTAAAGTTAAAGTTGAAACTGCTGAAAAAAAAACCGTTTCTGTAGTTGCTGAGCCTGTTATTAGTATTCCAAAACTATCAATTAATTCACCTAGTAGAGTTACATCTGGGTTATCTCTAAAAAGCATTAAAGAAAAAAAAGCGCATCAAATTAAACAATTAGATGTCGATGATGACGAAGAAAACCTACCTAAAGAACCAGTTTTGCAAGCAGATTTAACACAAGCTTGGAAAGATTATACTGTTTCTATGGAAAAAAAAGGTGAAAAAATAATGGCTTCTATTTTGCAAATGGATAACCCCAAACTAAAAGATACTGCAATTTGTTTAACATACTCTAACAATACCAATAAAATTGAGTTAGAACGCGCCCAATATCCTTTAATGTTGTACCTAAAAAAAACATTAAATAATTACGACTTATATTTAGATATTACAGTAAATGAAGAAACAGCAAAGAAATTTGTATTTACTGCCCAAGAAAAATATGAAAAACTAAAAGAAAAGAACCCCAATATTGAGCTTTTAAGACAAACCTTTGGATTAGATATATAACATTATGAGACATTTTTTTGCACTACTTTTAATTTTAATATTAGGACTAACAAGTTGCGAAGGCAGAAAATCACAAAACCAAGCACTAGCAGAAAGTATTGATAACTTTAAGAAAAACACATCAGTTGAAAAGCTAACTTACACACCAAAAAACTATACGTATCAAAACATTGATACTACTTTTGTTAACGGATTTTCTATATATAATAAATTGTATATAGATATGGAAAATTCAATTTTAGTTGAAGAAAAAAATAAAAACTCAATAGTACACAAAACCTATATAAGAGAAGGAAAAGCCGATGTTATAGTAAAATTTAAAGACGAAATTCTTTTTTCAGAAACCATCGATAATACATTTATATTACAAACCGATGCTACACAAAAAGACACGTTAAAAAACATGACACTTCTCAATGTTTTTGTAGATAAGACGTTTAGTAACCAATCGCAAACCAATAAAACCGATATTTTTATTCAATTTTATAATCCAAAAAATACTAAAGCTCAACTAAGCTATAAGTTAACTATTAATTTGAATAAAAAATACACGCTTCAGAAAATTAAAAACACAAACCAATCTTATACTTTTTAGTAAATGCTAGGACTAAAATTACCAACAGACCCAAGATGGGTTAATATTGTAGAAAAAAATATAGAAGACATTTTAACAGACCATGCGTATTGCGAACAAAAAGCAGCAAGTACAGCCATTTCCTTAATTATTAGTTTCCCAGAATATACAGATTTAGTTAAAGAAATGATAAACTTAGTTAATGAAGAAATGAGCCATTTTAAAATGGTGCACGATCTTATTTTAGAAAACGGTTGGACACTTGGTAGAGACCGAAAAGATGACTATGTACTGGCATTAATAAAATTCTTCCCAAAAGGAGGCAGCAGAACCACGCAATTAGTTCATCGTTTATTGTATGCAGCATTAATTGAAGCCCGTAGTTGTGAACGTTTTAGGTTACTATCTGAAGCATTAGATGACAAAAAATTAGCAAAATTTTACAAAAAATTAATGATTAGCGAAGCCAGTCATTACACCATGTTTTTAAACTTTGCCAGACAATACGGAGACCGAAAAGAAGTAGATAAAAAATGGTCGCAATTATTAGATTTTGAAGCTGAAATTATAAAAAACCTAGGCACAAAAGAAACCATACATGGATAGATTACTTCAACAACATCATAAACATTCAATCTTTAAATTTTTTAATTTTGAATCTTTCAATCTTTCAATCTTTCAATCTTTCAATCTTTCAAGAAACCAATTTATCAATAATCGCTTTTACAGGAAGAATTTTAGTGGTATGCTCTATACTTGGGCCAGCAACCCAAACGGTTTTGTAAGTCACTTTTTTAGCAGCTTTTTCGGCAGCTTTCATACCTACTGAAAAACGTAGCATTTTAACCCATTTTTTAAGCTTTTTATTTTTATTTAGTAAATTTTCTATCCAAGTAGCTTTTGTTCCTGTTTTTTGTACATATGGTGTGTTTATAACTGTACAAGGTGTACCAGAAATACGCTCAGTCATAATAATATCTTTAGCGCCATAATCTACACAAGCTTGTTTATACTCTTCTGTAACACTAGCTTCAATAGATGCAATAAACGGACTACCAACCGAAACACCTTCGGCACCATAACTTAGCATTTTATCAATATCTGCTTTGCAACCAACACCACCTGCAGAAATTACAGGAATATTTAATTCGTTTTGCAATGTGCTTATTAATACTTCTGGAGACAAATTGCCTCTATGTCCGCCAGCTTCATTATTTACGGCAATAGCTGCATCTGCGCCAAGTTGTTCTACTTTTTTAGCAAATTTTAAATCTGTAACATCACACAATACTTTAATACCAACGGCATGTGCTTGTATTATAGTTTCTTCTGGGCTACCCAATGAGGTAATAATAAAGTCGCAACCTTCTTCGCAAATCACTTCTAACTGTCCTTTGTACTTAATATTAGATTTATTTACAATAAGATTAAATCCAAAAGCACCACCATCAACCTTATTGGCTTTTAGTGTTTTTATTGCTGCTCTTAACTCATCGAGTGTTCTATAATTTAAAGCAGGAATACAACCCGCAATGCCAGCTTTCATGGCTTCTGTTACCATAGGCACGTTAGAGACCAAAAACATTGGTGCTTGTATTATTGGGTGTTTTATGTTAAGTAATTGTGTAAGTTTGGCTTGCATGGCTACTTTCTACCTAAGTAGAAACTTTATTAGTTAAACTTGGTTTTAGAAACAAATATACAGAAATTTATTATGCGTGCATAATAAAAATATAATTTATTAAAAGTCAATAACTTAAGTGTTAAGCATTAATGTTAAAATATTAATTTTCAGCATATTGTGTAGATAATCTTACTTTTTTATTTAATAAAAAAAGCCAAACGTTTTTTATAGATGGATTAACTTTTTCAGCAAATTTCTTTTTTAAATTCTGAAAATAAAAAAACACTAATATATTTTTGTTTCTATCATAAACACATGTTGTACAAATTAAAATTTTTAGAAGACTATAATCGAAATTATAATCTAAAATGTATCAAAAAATGATTAATTTTGCAGATAATTAACTTCAAACTTAAAAAATAATGAATAAAGATGTAGTCATTGTATCTGCTGTTAGAACACCAATTGGTAGTTTTTTAGGAAGCTTATCTACTGTTAGCGCACCAAAATTGGGAGCAACTGCTATTAAAGCAGCATTAGCTAAAGTAAATTTAAAACCAGAATTGGTTGACGAAGTTATAATGGGTAATGTTGTACAAGCTGGTACAGGGCAAGCACCAGCAAGGCAAGCTGCAATTTATGCTGGCTTACCAAATACAGTACCTTGTACTACAATTAATAAAGTTTGTGCATCTGGCATGAAAGCTGTAATGCAAGCCGCACAAGCCATTCAGTTAGGTGACGCAGAGGTTGTTGTTGCTGGCGGTATGGAAAACATGAGTTTAATTCCGCATTATTACCACGCACGTCGTGCTACAAAATTTGGACCTGCAACGCTAGAAGATGGCATGCAAAAAGATGGTTTGGTAGATGCTTATAATAAAAATGCAATGGGAGTTTGTGCCGATGCTTGTGCAACGGAGCATAACTTTTCTAGAGAAGATCAAGATGCTTTTGCGATTCAGTCTTACGAGCGCTCAAAGGCAGCTTGGAATGCTGGTAAATTTAAAGATGAAGTTATCCCTGTTGAAGTGCCACAACGTCGTGGTGATGCCATTATCGTTAACACAGATGAAGAATATACAAACGTAAAGTTAGAAAAAATACCTGCACTACGCGCTGCATTTACCAAAGATGGTACTGTTACAGCTGCAAACGCATCTACTATAAATGATGGAGCTGCTGCATTACTATTAATGAGCCGAGAAAAAGCAAACACATTAGGTTTACAACCTCTAGCAACTATAAAAAGTTATGCTGATGCTGCACACGAGCCCGATTGGTTTACAACCGCACCTGCAAAAGCATTGCCAAAAGCATTAGCAAAAGCAAATTTAGAATTAGATGCTATTGATTATTTTGAATTTAACGAAGCGTTTTCTGTCGTTGGTTTGGCTAACATGAAACTATTAGGACTTACCGATAAAAATGTTAACGTAAATGGTGGCGCAGTATCTTTAGGACACCCGCTAGGTTGCTCTGGAGCACGAATTTTAGTAACACTAATAAATGTATTACACCAAAACAATGCTAAACTTGGAGCTGCTGCAATATGTAATGGTGGTGGCGGTGCATCTGCACTAGTTTTAGAACGCGCTTAATTTACTTTTATGCAATACGGCTTATGTAATCTTGGAATTGTACCAATTAGATTAGAACCTAGCGATACTAGTGAAATGGTAACGCAAGCCTTGTATGGAGATGCCTTTAAAGTTTTAGAACAACGCAAAAAGTGGAGTCGTATTCGGTTTGCTTACGATACATACGAAGGTTGGATTGATAATAAACAATACACCGAAGTTGAAGAAGCTAACTATACCTCTGTTATAAAAGCTCCGCTTTACCTTTCTAAGGATTTAATTGAATTTGTATCTGATAAAACCAACAACCTCTACCCTATTCCTGTTGGCTCTAATCTTAATAGTTTGCAATTGCTACAGCATAAATTTGATGGCACTAGTATTACAACAAAAAGTAAAAAACCCGAAATTGTAACTACAGCATTTTCTTACTTAAATGCACCGTATTTATGGGGAGGAAAAACACCATTTGGTATAGACTGTTCTGGCTTTACACAGATGGTTTACAAACTTAATGGATTTAAATTAATGAGAGATGCGTCTCAGCAAGCTACACAAGGAGAGGCACTCAGTTTTATTGAAGAAAGTGAGCCAGGCGATTTAGCATTTTTTGATAATAACGAAGGTAACATTATCCATGTTGGTATTATTATGGAAAACAATTACATTATCCATGCCCATGGTAAAGTACGTATAGACCGATTAGACCATACGGGTATTTATAATGTCGATAAAAATTTGCACACACACAAGTTACGAGTTATAAAAAAGGTGGTTTAATGTTTTGCTAACTATCTTTGTGTATAATTAGATTATTGTTTCTTAGCCTTTTTACTACCTTTATACATTTCGTATTTTACCAAGCGCGCTTCAAGTTTTGCGTTAAATACTTTTATTTTTCGAGATGGACGTAAGCCCACAAATTTTAAAGCTTCGAGATTAGAGGTTACTAACCAAGCATTTGTATTTGAGTAGCCGTGTTTTAAAGTAGTGCCAATATCTCCGTAAAATTCTTCAACATTAAGATTTTCTAAACGTTCTCCATACGGAGGATTAAAAACCATGTGCAGTTTAGCGTCTCCAGATTTTCGAGTTTTAAAAAAATCTTCGTGCTGTATATGAATAAATTCTTCTAAATGCGCATGTTTAACATTATCTTTTGCTTTAGCAACCGCAGATGGCGACTTGTCGTAACCTAATATTTTATGATGAAAATCGCGCGTTTTCTTCAAAAGTGATTCTTCAATTTTTTCAAACAATTCCACATCCCAATCTTTCCAACGCTCAAAGGCAAATTCTTTTCGCATTAAGTTTGGCGGAATATTACAGGCAATCATAGCAGCTTCTACAAGCATGGTACCGCTACCACACATGGGATCCATAAAATCGGTTTGCCCGTCCCAACCACTCATCATTATTAATCCTGCAGCAAGTACCTCGTTAATTGGTGCTATGTTTGTTGCAGTTTTATAACCACGTCTGTGCAAAGATTCTCCAGAGGTGTCTAAAGAAATGGTGCATCGTTCTCTATCTATATGCACATTAATTTTTAAATCTGGAAAGCGTAAATCTACATTTGGTCGCTCACCAGTTTGATCTCTAAAACGATCTACAATAGCATCTTTTGTTTTTAAAGCCGTATATTGCGAGTGTGTAAATACTTTAGAATTTACTGTTGCATCTACCGCCAAAGTCCCAGAGGATTTCATATAATTTTCCCACTTTATACGATTTACATTTGTATATAAATCCTTTTCGCTAGTCACTCTAAACGATTTTATGGGCTTTAATATTTTAATTGCTGTGCGTAGTCCTAAATTGGCTTTGTACATAAAACCTTTATCCCCAACAAAAGTTACGTTACGTACACCAATTTCTACAGATGTAGCTCCGAGTTGTGTTAATTCTTTTGCTAAAATATCTTCAAAGCCAAATAACGTTTTGGCTACCATTTTATAATTATTGTTCATATACTAAATAAAATACTTCAGCGTAAGTCTATAGATAATTAATTAAAAACAGCATCAATTTTTAGATGTGTTATTATTATATTCAAATCTCGCCTAGCGAAGAAATAGATTGTAAAAATACAGTATTTTTGCACGATGTAATAAACAAAATATTTATAGGACCTGACTTTGTAAAACAATATAAAAAAAGCTATAATCTACTCTTATATTTATAAAGTAATTACGACGTGCATTATTCGCATAATGATAACAAATAATTAAAAAAAATTTGCCTACGCAGAACATGTTATGACAAAACAAACAAAACAATGGTACGCATCGTGGTTTAACACACCTTACTATCATATTTTATATAAAGATAGAGATTATGCTGAAGCACAAACGTTTATGGATAATCTTACCCATTATCTTAATCTTCCAGAAGGCGGAAAAATACTAGATTTAGCTTGTGGTAAAGGCAGACATTCGGTATATTTAAACACCTTAGGCTATACTATTACAGGTATAGACTTATCGCAACAAAGCATTGCATATGCTAAGCAATTTGAAAACGACACACTAAAATTTAATGTGCACGATATGAGTAAAACCTACCCAGAAAGGTTTGATGCCGTGTTTAACCTCTTTACAAGTTTTGGTTATTTTGAAGATGAAAAATCTAATATTAACACTATTAAATCTATACAAGAAGAACTAAACGCAACTGGCTTTGGAGTTATAGATTTTATGAATGTTAACTATATTATTGATAATTTGGTAGCCGAAGATGTAAAAACAGTTGAAGGTATTGATTTTCATCAAAAACGACATGTAAAAGATGGTTATATTATAAAAGATATTAGCTTTAATGCAGATGGAGAACACTACCAATTTCAAGAACGCGTTAAGGCCTTTACTTTAGAAGATTTTGAGATGTTGTTTAAAAAAGCTGGGGTTCATTTATTAGATGTTTTTGGTAATTATAAATTGCATAAATACCATTCTAAAACATCGGAACGTTTGATAATGATTTTTAAGTAAATTACAGATATGAACACGTATTTATTACCTATATATGCTATTGTTATTGGTGTAATTATTGCTTTTTTAACTAAAAATAAAAAATCGGTTTACACTAAACTTCTACTCTCTTTTAGCGGTGCTTTTTTATTGGCACTAACACTATTTGATTTACTTCCAGAGGTTTACCACCACTTAGATGCCAAGCAAACGGGGTTGTTTATTATGTGTGGTATTTTGCTTCAAATTATATTAGAGTTTTTTTCTAAAGGTGCAGAACACGGCCATGTTCATGTTCATAAAAAAGGCACACTTTTTCCGTGGCTACTTTTTATAAGCTTATGTATTCATAGCTTTTTAGAAGGATTTCCAATTCACCAACACAACGATATGGTTTATGGAGTTTTAATTCATAAAATCCCAATTGCAGCATTAATTACAACCTTTTTATTACAATCTAATTATACCAAAATTCAAATTATAGCATTTTTAATTCTATTTGGTGTTATGACTCCATTAGGTACATTTATTTCAAATAATGTAGCAGGTGTTGCTGACTATGTAGATGTTATAAACGCAATTGTTATCGGTATTTTTTTACACATATCTACTACAATATTGTTTGAAAGCAGTGAAGGTCATAAATTTAATTTATCTAAACTAGTAGCAATTTGTATAGGTATTTTAATTGCTTATTTTATTTGAATTGAATTGAAAACACCGCACTAAATAAATAGAAGATTAACACTAATAGTACAAAATAAATTTCTGCCCACGCAGGTATAACAAAACTATGTTTTCAAAAGAAGAATCGCGCCTACTCCGACAAGAATTTTGGACGAGCTTTGGAAAATCATTTCCAAGAAAATGGCTCTTATACGATACTAAAATAAAAGGTGTCGCATTTAAATTTCATTTCGATACCAAGTCTGCCTTAATTGCTTTAGATTTAGAAGATGATTTAGAAAACCGCATTAATTGTTGGGAAAAACTTGTTGCTTTAAAAAACATACTACACAACGATTACATAAAAGACACCATTTACGAAGAAGAATACTACTTAGATAATGGCAAAGAAATTTCGCGTATTTATTTACCCTTACATCAAAAAGTGTCTATACATAATAAAAACACCTGGCGAGACGTTATGGAGTTCTTTAATGAAAATATGAATTTGTTTGAAGCCTTTTTTGAAGCTTATAGAGATATGATTAAAGCATAAGCCTAAACAAAATTTGAGATAAGAAATTAAATCTAAGTTTTTGCGATTTTATGTTTTAAATAATACATTTACACTCAACCCATTACTAGACCACTATAACTATGTCCGAAACTGTTTTACAACTCAAAGATGCTACTATTTACCAAAGTAGTGGCATGGTATTATCTAATGTTAATTTTGAAATGCAAAAAGGTGATTTTGTGTATCTTATTGGTAAAACAGGTAGTGGTAAAAGTAGTTTTATGAAAACGCTTTACGGCGATTTACAACTTACCGAAGGCGAAGGTAGTATTGTAGATTTTAACCTAAGATCGCTAAAAGAAAAGGATATTCCGTTTTTAAGACGAAAATTGGGTATTGTGTTTCAAGATTTTAAATTGTTGCCCGATAGAACCGTTAATCAGAATTTAGAATTTGTACTTAAAGCAACAGGTTGGAAATCAAAAAAGGATATTACAGAACGCGTAGCATCTGTTTTAGATAAAGTAGCCATGAAAACCAAAGGGTTTAAATTTCCTCACGAGCTATCTGGCGGCGAGCAACAACGTATTGCCATTGCACGCGCTTTGCTAAACGACCCAGAACTTATATTGGCAGATGAGCCAACTGGTAATTTAGATCCGCAAACGAGTATTGAAGTTATGGAAGTACTCAGAGCCATTAATAAAAATGGAAATACTATTTTAATGGCAACACACGACTATGCTTTGCTTTTAAAATACCCAAGCAAAACCTTAAAATGCGACAAAAATAAAGTGTTTGAAGTTGTACAACGTAAAAACTAAATAATGCTTTCTATTCTTATACCTTGCTATAATTATAATGCGGTTTCATTAGTTAATGAACTGTACAAGCAAGCTATAGAATGTAAAATACATTTTGAAATATTAGTTTATGATGATGCGTCTAAGTCTTTACTAAACACCACAAACAAAACAATAAATACACTTAAGTTTTGTACGTTTAAAGCATTACCAAAAAACCTAGGTAGAAGTAAAATACGAAACAAACTAGCGCAAGACGCAAGCTTTGATAACCTCCTATTTTTAGATGTAGATACGTACCCAAAATCTAAAAATTTTATTAAAAATTATTTAGATTTTAAAGCATTAAAATTAGTCTATGGTAATGTAACACAAAAAGAAAAAGCACCATTAAAGCCATTAAAATTGAGGTGGTTATACACAAAAAAACGTGAGAGTAACGCATTTAGTTCTGCTAATTTTTTTATAAAAAAATCAGTGTTTTTAAACTTCCCTTTTGATGCATCAATTTCATTGTATGGCTACGAAGATGTATTGTTTTTTAAAACACTAAAAGCAAATACTAATAGTATAAAAATGATTAATAATAGCGTTTACCATAACGATATTTGCACTACAAAAACGTATCTTAAAAAAATAAAAACAGCACTAAAAAATTTAATTCTATTAACAGATAATGGAAAGATTTCAAAAAAAGACTCAAAAATTTATTACCACTTTCTTGTAATACAACAATTAAGGCTAGTTGGTTGTGTTAGCATTTTATATAAAATATTTAATCCGTTATTAATACAAAATTTTAACTCTAATTATCCGTATCTATTATTATTCGATTTTTACCGTTTGGGTTATTTTTGCCACTTAAAAACAAAAAGTTAATGCCTTTTTTTTCAATAATAATTCCTTTATATAATAAAGAAACATTTATATCAGAGACTTTAAAAAGTATTGCAAAACAGAGTTTTACAGATTACGAAGTCATTATTATAAACGATGGTTCTACCGACAATAGTCTATCTGTTGTGCAGCAATTAAAAAGTGAAAAAATTAAAGTATTTCAACAAAAAAACCAAGGAGTTTCGGCTGCCAGAAATCATGGTATTTCAGTTGCAAAAGGGCAATTTATTGCATTATTAGATGCAGATGACACTTGGTATATTAATCATTTAGAAGAACTAAAAAAACAGATAAATAAATTCCCAGATGCAGGTTTGTATTGTAATAATTACGAAATTTTATATAGTAAATCAGTAAAACGAAATGCTACATTTAACTTTGCCTATCAAAAAAACTGCTTAATCGTTAAAGATTTCTTTAAAGCTAGTATAATAAACTCTGTAGCATGGACGTCTGCCGTAGCTTTCTCAAAAGAAAAATTTAATAGTATTGGAGGTTTTAACACCACATTAAATACCTGCGAAGATTTAGACCTTTGGCTAAGATTGGCATTAAAACACGTTATAGCATTTAACCCAACCATTACAATGTCTTATAAAACCTATATAACGGATAGTCTTACTAAAAACGAAAATAATAGAGTTAGGGAAGCATTTCTGACTAATTTTAGTAAAGCCGAACACACCAACGCGTCGTTAAAATTGTACTTAGATATAAATAGATATGCTTTAGCTATACGTTGTAAAATTTTGAAAGAAAACGGCATCTACGCTCGCATGAAAGCCCAAATATTAAAAGAAAACATAAACTACAAACAGCGTTTATTATTAAAAATGCCTAGAGTGATTTTAATAATTTCAAAAAAAATTCAAAAAAAATTAGTTAGTAAAGGCATTTATTTAACGGCTTTTAAATAATTCAAAATCCGTATAGTTACGAATATAATCGTTTTCAATATATACATTTGAAGCTAACACCAAACAAACCGAACCCGAGGAAAAATTATCTATTTCTCGCCAAATACCTGGCACTAAAAGCAACCCTTTATTAGGTTTATTTAATGTTACTTTTTTTGAAGTAACTCCGTCTTTCAACACTATATCAAAACTACCACTCAACGGAATTATAAGTTGGTTTAAATTTTTGTGAGCGTGCCCACCTCTAAAAGCATCAGAAGGTACATCGTATAAGTAATACACACGTTCAATCTTAAACGGAATAGCTGTTTTTTCTATAACCGCTAAACTACCACGCTCATCGTGTACTTTTGGTATATTTAGTAAAAGGCAGTCTTCAATAGTTGTTTTACACATTATCTATAAGGGTTTTCCACTGTTTTTTAATTTCGTTTACATCTAAATGTGCAACACTTTTTATAGCATTGGCTTTGCATTTATTATATAAATTATTATCTGTAACCATAGTATTAAAAGCATTGGCTAATGCAACGCTATCATTATTTTTTACGAGTAAGCCATTAACTTTATTCGTTATAACCTCACGAGGTCCAGAATCACAATCTACAGAAACCATTGGGGTTCCACATGCTAAAGACTCTATAATACTCATTGGAAAACCTTCATACCTGCTAGATAAAACTGTAAATAAAGCGTTTTTAACATACAAAAATGGTTCAGGATTATAGTCTTTCAAAATAACCGTATCATCTAAATTATGGCTTTTTATTAAATCATTAACGTAGTTACGATCGTCACCTTTTCCCATTATTAATAACTTAATATTTTTAGCTTTTAAAATAGATTTTTGGTAACTGTCTATTAATAACGTGAAGTTTTTAGAATGCTCTTCTAACCTTCCAAAATATAAAATATACTTATAATTAGGTGATAAAGTATCGGTGCTATCTTTTGCAGCAAAAACTTCTAAATCAATAGGATTATAGATATACTCAACGTTTTTAAAATTAAATTTATCTATAATACTTGTTTTAATTTTTTTACTTACACCTATAAACCTGTTGTTTTTACCATATATGAATTTTGAAGTTATTTTTGAACCTGGAACATAATTTCTAATATTATGGTTATGTACCATTGATATTATTTTTGACGATTTATATAAAAACTTATAAATATAAAATTCTTTAAAAAAAACACTTCTTGCTCGGTTATCTATAACAATATCAAAATTTTGCTGCTTAAAATAAGTGCTTAACAATTTCACTTTATAAAACGGACTTGGTTTTAAACCTGCTTCTTTTTCTAAATTAAATAAGCTACCTTCAAACTCATATTCTATATGGTTTTTAGTGGTAATTATGTGCACATTGTGTCCTAACTGAGTAAGTATTATAGATAATGTAGCACCAAATCGTTCTGTACCACCATTAGCTAAAGAGGTAATTACAATAGCAATTTTTTTTTTCATTTATACCATTAATTAAAAGTCAAAATACTAAGGTTAAACAGAAACCAAATATACAATACAAATTTTATAAATTTATCTATAACAAGATCCGTTAAATTCTAAAAACTAATTGATATTTAAAACATGGTTTAAAAATAATAAAGTTAATTTTACGTTATTTTTAATGACAATACTGCTAAAATAAATTTTTAAAATTGAATATCTTACTCGTAGGCGAATACAATAGAGCACATTGGAATGTAAAAAAAGGCCTCGAAAATTTAGGGCATAACGTACTACTTATTAGTAACACAGACGGGTTTAAAAAAGTAGATGTAGATATTGAACTTAAAGATTATTTTACGTCATTCTTTTTAAAAAAAATTAGAGTATTACTTTTCGTTCTTTTCAAAATAGATTTGCTAGGTATTTCAATTCGGTATCAAATACAAACGAAGAAAAAATTGGTATCTGGTTTTGACTATGTTCAGTTTATTAACGAAGCTCCTTTTAGTATTGATGTAAAAAGTAATCTTAAAATTTTTAATTGGTTAACAGCATGGAACTCTAAAGCTTATCTTCTGTCTTGCGGTTTGGACCATCCAAGTGTATTATTTGCTTACAACAAAAAATTTAGATACGATATTTTAACACCGTATTTTGAAAAAAAAGGTACAAAAAAGGATTTTTCAGCAGCCTTAAGCTACCTAAAACCCGAGCATATAAAGCTTCACAACCATGTATTTAAAACTATTGAAGGTGTTATTGCTAACGATTTAGATTATCATATTCCATTAATAAACCACCCAAAATATTTAGGTATGATTCCGCATGCCATAAATGTAAATAAGCTCATTTATAAAGCACCAAAAATTAAAACTAAAATTGTAATATTTCATGGTATAAACACCTACAATTATTATAAAAAAGGGAATGATATTTTTGAAGCTGCACTAGCTATAATTTCAAAAAAATATTCTGATAAAGTTGAAATTATTACCGCCAAAAACCTACCCTACAAAACATACATAAAATCTTTTGACAAAGCACATATTTTATTAGACCAAGTCTATGCTTACGACCAAGGTTTTAATGCCTTAGAAGCCATGGCAAAAGGTAAAATTGTGTTTACTGGTGCAGAACAAGAATGGTTAGATTATTATAATATAAAAGAAAATACCATTGCAGTTAATGCACTACCAAATGCAGATGCTATTGCTAAACAGCTAGAATGGTTAATTACTAACCCAGAGCAATTAATTAAAATCTCTAAAAATGCGCGTGCTTTTGTAGAAACCCACCACAACCATATTAATTGTGCTAAATTATATTTAGAGAAGTGGACTAGCACCAGTTGTTAATAAAAAACTACATTTTTATATTATCTCGTTATTTTTTTGATTTGGCAAAATGTATTTAAAATAACGCCAAACAAAAATAGCGACAACTATAAAATAAATAATATAGCGGACAAAATGTGCTATTACAATACCTTCGGTACCGTAATATTTAATAAACAATAAAGAGAGTATATAAAATAATGAGACCGAAACTAGCTCTGTTATCACAAAACTTTTTACCATTTTTTTAGCTAAAAATTGGTACGATAACACCAAGGTTGCAATCCGTAAAAAATCACCTAATAATTGCCATTTAAACAATGGATTCATATTTGTAAATCCTGGGTACAAAAAATCTATAATTACACCTCTTAGTAGATACACCAAAATCATTCCTAACCCAAAAATTGGAAGAATGGTTTTATAGATATAAAATAATTCTTTGTAAAACTGATTTTTAGTAGTTATTGTTGCAAACTTAGGCAGTATGTATAACGTAAACAACCCAGAGGCAAATACCATATAGTTTTTTGAAACATGTGTTACGGCGGTCCAATAAGCAGCGTCCTTTTCGCTAATAGAATCTATAAGTCTTGTTCTTAAATCTATTTCTACATAATTAATTAAAATTGTAGAAACAAAAGACATTAATGTAAAAACTAATAATTCACTTTTATAATCTAAGGCAAGTTTTAAGGTTTTGGTACTAAAATATAGTTTTAAGGTTTTACCAAAAACAACTAATAAAACGACAAGCTGCAAAATAGGTGTTATTGCTATTGCTATTAAAACCCATTCTAAATTTTTATAATACAACCCAATACCCAAAAAAATTACCCCAAATATATAACCAATAAGATCTACTTTGGCATAACTTTTATAATCTGAAATCCCATTTATTACGGCATTAAAAATACGATGCATTGCAATAAATGGAACAGACACTGCAAGTATTTTTATAACATAATTTAAGCTTGAATTAGAAAATAATTTTAGCGCAAAATAGTCTGCTTTTATAAATAGTACAGTACAGGATAATGTAACACCAACGAGTGCAAATAGTGCAACTGTAGAAAATAGTTTTGTAAGTTCTTGTTTATTCTCTTTTAATTCTGATACATATTTTACAACACCGTTAAACACACCAAGTGTAGAGGTACTGGTTAACATTGGTATTAAATTTCTTATCTGACCAATCATGGCATGCCCAGCTTCACCAAATGCTATGGTTATATAACGTGTTACAAAAAAGGCAATGCCCAACCTAATAAAAATAACGGCAGCATTTAACGACGTAATCTTTAATATTAAATTTTCTTTAATAAATTTTGGTAATTTCAAACTAAAATAGTTTAGTACTTATTTAAAACTTTAATAACAGTTTCAACATTAGTTTCTGTCATTACTGGGCTTATGGGCAAACTTACAATACTATTATGAATCTTCTCAGTAATTGGCAATTGTAAATGCGAAAACTGCTGTAATGCTTTTTGTTGGTGTGGCGGAATTGGGTAATGAACTAAACTTTCAATCTCATTAAGGTTTAAATAATCTATAAAATGTGCTCTATCTTTTATTTCAACCACAAACGCATAAAATACATGGTTTTGTGAGCCATCATAAAAAGGCATTTTTAATTTTGAATTGTTTATGCCACTTAAGTAACGTTTTGCAATACTTCTGCGGTTGTCATTATCGGTATCTAATTGTTTTAGTTTTATGCTCAAAAATGCAGCTTGCATATCGTCTAACCGACTATTAAAACCAATAATGTCATTTTTATATTTTTGACTACTGCCGTAATTTCTTAATAATTTTACAACTTCAAACAAATCTGAATCATTAGTTGTAATTGCACCTCCATCTCCCAATGCGCCTAAATTTTTACTCGGGTAAAAACTAAATGCCGCAGCATCAGATAAATTGCCTGATTTTTGGGTTTTGGGTTTTAGGTTTTGGGTTTTAATTTCTGCTCCATGTGCTTGCGCTGCATCTTCAATTAATAATAAGTTTGAAGTTTTTGCGAGTTGTTGTAAACTTTCTGTATCTGCAAGTTGCCCGTATAAATGCACAACAATTATAGCTTTAACGTCTTTTGTAAGGTTAGCTTTTACAGACGCAATACACAAATTATAAGTATCTGGGTTTGGCTCCACAAAAACAGGCACTAAATTGGCATGTAATACTGATAATATAGTTGCTATAAAGGTATTTGCTGGCACAATAACTTTATCTCCTTTTTTTAGTTTACCGAGCTGTATGTAGCCTTTTAATAATAACGTAAGTGCATCTAGTCCGTTTGCAGTACCAACGCAATGTTTTGTACCACAATAATTGGCAAATTCGGTTTCAAATTGAGAGACGTTTTGTCCTAAAATAAAATGAGCTGTATCTAAAGACTGATTAAATGCTGCTTTAAAATCGTTGTTAAAACGGTTGTTAATTTTGTATAAATCTAAAAATTTAATCATACCAATACCCCATCTAATAATACATAATTTTTTGTTTCAATGTTATGAAACTGTTGCGTTATAGAACGTGCGCCAAAACCTTCTTTCCAAAATAACAAACCTTCATTAACTTGTTCTCCGTTATTAATATTTGAAGTTCCAAAACTAAAATATAATTTTTCTGCAAACACATTTTCAATTAAATGTTGGTGCAAAAAATCTAAGCTTCCCAATTCGTTTTTATCTGCATTACCCGATATGTATTGGCAATGTGCTACGTTTTTAGTTTCAAAAATGGTGGTTCCTGCAACAATTTTATTGTTATACAACACATTAAATTGCCTTATATTGTCTTTAAAGTTAGATTTTAAACGTGTAATTTCTTCTAAACTGTGTACGGGTTTTATGAGGTGCTTATTTTTTAAATTTGGAATTAAAATGTTGTTCCAAAATAAATCAAATACATGGGTTTCTTCAACTATTAAATGATGCTTTAATCCGCGTTTAAAACCTTCTTTTCTACTATTAGAATACGCTTTGTGTTTTAGATCAATTACGGAGTGCATATCTACTCTTACCAACGCTGCTTTTAGTTTAAATAAAAGATAAGCCATTGTATTATTTGTTGCATTTTTAAGATAAATGCTTGGTAATTCTTTTAGGCTTAAAGTCTTAATTTTATTTGAATTTAAAAATTTTAAAAGTGCTTTAAAACAATAAATGGCATCTGTTGTTTTAAAATTTTTAGCATATATTAAGCCACCATAGGTTAAACCTTGATGCGAAAAAACAGTGTCTGCTTTTCTATTGGCGGGCAACATAGCAATTAGTTTGTCATTTTTATAAATTAACAATGAAAAATCTTGAAACCGATTACTATGATAATCCATAAAACTACGATGAAACAAAAATGTATCTTGGTTGCTGTTTAGTAGAAAATTATTCCAAATTTCTTGCTCTGCTGCGTGGTATATTTTTACGTTATAAATGATAAAAAGAGTTTAAATAAATTGAATTGTGAAAGTACAAATTTTATAGTATTACGATAGGGTTTTGGGCTTTTCAATAGTTGCAGAATCTACAATATAAAGCGGTCTTTGCTTTGAGTTAGAATTAATTCTACTAATATATTCTCCAATAATACCAATTGATAATAGTTGAATACCTCCAATAAATGCAGAACTAATAATTAAAGATGTCCAGCCTGTTATGGTTTGTTTTAAGAAAAAATGAGAAAAAATGGCATACAGAATTATTAAAAAAGAAAATATCGAAATTATAAAACCCAAACGACTAACAAAGAGTAATGGTTTATCTGAAAAACCTGTAATACCATCTAAAGCTAAACGAAACATTTTACTATAAGTATAAGCACTTTTTCCATATTGCCTAGAATCTCTGTTATATAACACTTGTGTTTGTTTAAAACCTAACCAAGCAATTTGTCCTCTAATAAATTTATTTTGCTCTGGCATTGTGTTTAGTGCTTTTACTACTTTATTAGAAATTAACCTGTAATCTCCAGCATCCAAAGGCATCTCAAAAGCAACCCAACGTTTAAAAATTCTATAAAATACACGTGCCGTTATTTTTTTTGCAAAGGATTCTCCTTTGCGTTTGTTTCGTTTGGCATAAACCACATCAAATCCATTTTTATATTGGGTATATAGTTTCGTTATTAGTTCTGGCGGATCTTGTAGATCTGCATCAATAATTACAACTGCTTTTGCATTACTGTATTCTAAACCCGCAGATACTGCAATTTGATGACCAAAATTTCGCGTAAAATTTATGTAACAAACCGAGTCATCATTTTGATGTATTTTAGTAATCATTGCTAATGATTTATCTGTACTACCATCATTAACAAATAATATTTGATGCGATTTTGAAATATTTAACAAAACAGTCTTTAATCTATTATACAATAAATTGAGATTGTTTTCTTCATTAAAAACAGGTACAATTACAGTAATGTCTTTGGGGTTAATCACGTTTTATATTTTAAATTTCACAAAAAATTAGTGTTTTTTATATTAATTACACCATTAAATATTTTTATTTGTTTTGTAAATTACAAAGTGTGTATTTTCAAAAATAACATTATAATTATGTTTTTCTAAAAACAGATTCATCACTTTATTTCTTAACCTACTAGAGTTAAATAAGTCTTCTTTTGTCTGAGATAAATAATTATCTATAGGTTTAGAAAAGTTGACAACAGTGTAAAATTTTTGCTGAATAACAATTGGCAATTCTTTTTTGGTAAGTAAGGTGTTTTTTAATTGTTTTTCAAAAATATAACCATCGTAAATCATTAACCATGGGTTATTTAAAAACGGTTTTGTTTCTGTTAAAAAATGTAACATTGGCAAACTCTCGTACGCTAATAAATAATCGTTTGGCTTTATATGTTTTTTTAACTCTGGAAGGATATTATTTACAATATCTGCACGTTCTTTTGTCGTAAAAATTCCTTTTGAAAATTTACTTTTAATGGTGTGTGTTTTTTCAATTCTAGCTCCTTCATCAAAATAAGCAGTAGTAGATAATTTATAAAGTTTTACACTAAAATAACCTAGACTAATTATAATAACTAAACCTCTAAATTGTGTCGCATAGCGCAAAATTATGGCATTTAATGCTATAGATTTTAAGTTAAAACTTGGTAGAGAATACACAAAATAAAGCCCTATTGGTATTAATAACCACAAAGACATATAGCCACCGTTGTACATACCTCCATCGCTACCAAATGGTAATACTAACGCCATAATTAATGCTAAAAACGCAACTATTTTTAGTGCTTTATTCTCAACAAAACACAAAACACCACAACCACCAACTAAAGCAATACCATAAAGCGGAATTATAGTATTAGAATAAAATAAAAAACCAAAAATTATTGCAAACAATAAATTGAAAACAACAAGGATATATTTGTACTTAAATAAAAGTTTGTGCCCTAAAACAAAGACAAAGACAATACCTATAAACTTAATTATTGCTTTAAAAATAGCAAAGATACTTGTTGCATATACTTTAAATAAAGTAGCAAAGTTATGATTACTTTCGGGTGAATTTCCGCTATCAAAAATACCAAAAACAGAGCGCTCCATTATTTCAAATTGCCCAAGTAGTACTAAAATTAAGCCAACAAAACCTATGCCTAATAAACTTCCTAAACAAAACCACAGCATTTTTTTAAAGGTTGCTTTTGCACCCAAATTATTAAGGTAACAAAACAATGGAATGGCTAAA
>JBMYXP010000023.1:0-21347 GCA_049608525.1 Winogradskyella sp. | reverse complement strand
AATTAAGTTTGAAGTTGCTTGTACTTTGGTGTTATTGGCTACAGATGAGTATTAAGCACGCAAAGGCTGATTTTTAATTAAATCGATATATAAATTTACATTGCGTTTTAATGCTTTACGATGTGTAATAAAGTCTAAGAAACCGTGTTCTAACAGAAATTCGGATGTCTGAAAACCTTCTGGTAATTCTTTTCCAGTAGTATCTCTAACCACTCTTGGGCCAGCAAAGCCAATAAGTGCGCCTGGTTCGGCAATATTAATATCTCCTAACATGGCAAATGATGCTGTTGTACCACCTGTTGTTGGGTCTGTACATAACGAAATATAAGGAATACCTGCATCTGCTAATTGGGCAAGTTTTACCGAAGTTTTTGCTAATTGCATTAAGGATAGAGCAGCTTCCATCATACGTGCGCCACCAGATTTACTAATAATCATAAATGGTGTTTTTTTCTTTAAAGCATACGCTGCGGCACGTGCAATTTTTTCACCAACTACACTTCCCATAGAGCCACCTATAAAAGTAAAATCCATACAGGCTATTACCAAATCTTCTCCGTTAGATTTTCCAACTGCCGTTCTAACAGCATCTTTTAGATTTGTTTTTGCTTGTGCAGCTTTTAAACGATCTGGGTATTTTTTTGTGTCTTCAAATTTTAAAGGATCTTTAGAGGTTAAATCTGCGTCTAACTCTTTAAATTTATTATCATCAAAAAGAATTTCAAAATATTCTTTACTTCCAATTCTTACATGGTAGCCATCTTCTGGGCTTACATAAAAGTTTTTTGCTAATTCTTTAGTATCTATTACTTTTCCTGTTGGAGATTTATACCAAAGTCCTTTAGGTGTA
Organism: Winogradskyella sp.; assembly: GCA_049608525.1. Lineage (GTDB taxonomy): Bacteria > Bacteroidota > Bacteroidia > Flavobacteriales > Flavobacteriaceae > Winogradskyella. The sequence goes on along the minus strand of JBMYXP010000023.1, from coordinate 20,497 downwards.
TCTTTTTTTTCTTCTGTTGAAGTTTGTATTCCTTTATCTTTTCTTTTAAACCAAGCCATATAGATTTACTATTTAGGGTGTGCGATTTTAAATAGTTATAAATTTTAAAATCTGTACAATTAATTAGTTTTGCTTTGTTAAAGCTAGTCTGCAAAATTACTACTTTATTCCTTAAACTCAAAAATTGCAATGCGTCCTATTATTTTTTAAGCTTTAGTTTGTAAAATTTGAATTACATGGTGTTGTTATAAAATTAAAACACCTAATAATTGCCTTAGTTACGATGTGCTTTTATATCAATTACAACTTACAATAAACCCTATAATTCGTTTTTGGGTCGCTCAAATTTCAATTTAAAATAAAACCGTAACTAAAGTTATGCGTTTAATGTTCTATTTCTTTTAAACAACAAATAATTAAAATTAGTTATAGCGCATTTTAAATCATAGTTGGTATTATATTGTAGTATTAAAGGCATTAAATGTTTTTTTGACTGAAAATTACTGCTATAGGATATAAAACATTAAGCCGATTTTAAAAGATTTCATGTCTATAGATTGCCCATTTAGTTTTGCGTTTGCATTAAAAATTGAATTTAGGCCATAGTACGCATTAAAATTCCATGTGCCATAGCCTATACTTAGCGTAAGTCCGTATTGTAGTGAGTTAAAACCTGCAATATTGTATAACTTATTGTTGCCAGAATCACTTTTAAATTTTGTAGTGTTGTAGAGTAAATGGCCTAATTTAAAACCAGAATAAATGCGCCAAAAATTATACTCAGTTGGTGTAGAGGTTCTCCATCTTATTTCTACAGGTAATTCTACCAAGTAGGTTGAAAATTTATTTTTCGATACATTAGTTGTGTTGTCTGCAATAGTATATAGTATTTCATTATTAGATGAACTAATACGTATATTTTGGTTATAAGAATTTGCAGAAAGCCCTAAGCCCAAACCAATTGCTATATTTCTACGTTTGTTAATTGGCATATCTCTAATAAAGCCAAAATGAAAACCTGTAGAAAATCCGTTTTGTGAGACACTATTTGGTTTGTTATTGAGTAGATTGTATGTTATTGAAGCATAAAATTGATCTTCTCTATAGTTTTTATAAAGCTCAGATTTTGCCGTGTCATTTGTGTTTTGTGTGTAACCAAAACAACTACTTGTAATTATAAATATTAGTAAACAATACTTCATGCTTTAAAATTACAAAACTTTTAATAGGTTGGGCATAAAAAAAACGTCCTGAAAAAATTCAGGACGTTATACTTATAAAAAAAGCTAATCGTTTACTCAGCTTTTTTACCTGCAATGTACATAACTTTTAAGGCATTGGCTTCTCTTAACTCTTGCTTAATATCAGATACTAAACCAGCGTTAGTAGATTTATCTACTTTAAAACCTACAACAAAACGTTTTTGAAGCTCTTCATCTAATTTTGCTCTAGCTTCATATACAGCGGGTTGTACTTCTTCTACATTTACAAATTTATCATTAATTTGAATACGCGCTTCTGTACCAAACTTACTATACGTTTTACTTGGCTTACCTGCGTAGATAAACATTGTTCTATCCTTTTCGAGTTTCTCTACTTGGTCTGCATTTGGTAAAGCATTTTCTACCATTAAAGAGGTGTCTCGCATTACTGTTGCAACCATAAAAAAGAAAAGTAACATAAATACAATATCTGGTAAAGATGCCGTATTTACTGCAGGCAATTCTCCTTGTTTTTTATTTTTAAACTTAGCCATAATTACTTGCTTTTAATTTTTATCAGGTTCTGCTTCAGATAATTTAAGCGGAAATAAACTCTTAATTGTAGTAATACGTTCGTTAAGAACCTCATCCTTTTTAAACTGGTTTTTTTCTTTTTCAGCTAGCATAGCTGCAAAAACCTTATCTTCTTCTGGATAGTACTTTTTGTATAAACGTGTCGCTTCTCTTTCTCTTAAGAAATTGTATGCTGCAACCAATTCATTTTGTACTTCAATGTACTTCTCATATGAGGTTTCTCTATCGTGTTTCATAGAGATAATTGCCTTATCAGGATGGTCAGAAGATGCTTTATCTCCATGTTCAGCCGTGTTTAAGCGTTTTCCTTTACAATAGTTACATTTTTCCCCTTCTGCGTTTTCACCACCACCGTTATCTAAAAAGTCTATTGCTGCTTGTCTTAAATCTTTAATTTCCATTACCTCTTCTTCAACAAGTAATTGGTTATCACGATTGATAAGTACAGTAAATAAATTTTTCTGCTTAATAACTGGTGGAATTTGATCCGTAAGGTCAATTGGTGGCAAGCTTCTTAGTAGTCCTTTGTCTTTTTCTATAGTCGTTGTTACTAAGAAAAAGATAAGTAATAAGAAGGCAATGTCAGCCATTGACCCTGCATTTACTTCTGGTGCTGCTCTTTTTGCCATACTTATTTTATTTACTAATTACTTTTTTAACTCCTCCCATAATCATACTTACCGCAGCTAATGCTAATAAGATATAAAACGCTACTAAACCAGCACCAACCATTGTAGATTCGCCAGGTGTTGCAATTTCATCACCGTTTTTATATTCTATTGGTAAATCGCTACCAGATACGGCATAAGCTATAACTAGTACTGCAATAAATGCACCAACACCAATAAATGTGTTTTTAAGACCCGCTGTATTTGTAACTAAGTTTTTGAATATAAAAACTAAAACAAAAAACACACATAGTCCTAATATAAGGTAACCCATCCAAGCCATAGGCTCAAAAAGCCCATCTTGTCCGCCAGTTTTTATGGCATCATCACCTGCTATTATAATTCTAATTAAGGAAACAATCCCAACTAAACTTAAAACAGCAGCTACTATTTTTAATATTTTGTGTAACATACTATTATGTTGTGTTAATTATTTTTTGTGCTTTACTAATAAATCCATCAATGTGATAGATGCATCTTCCATGTCATTAACGATACCGTCAATTTTTGCAATAATGTAATTGTAAAAAATCTGTAATATAATAGCTACAATAAGACCAAATACAGTAGTTAAAAGTGCTACTTTAATACCACCTGCAACTAAAGAAGGGTTCATATCACCTGCAGCTTCAATTTTATCAAAGGCTTGTATCATACCTATTACAGTACCCATAAACCCAAGCATTGGTGCTAATGCAATAAATAATGATATCCAAGATACGTTTTTTTCTAATTGTCCCATTTGTACACCACCATAAGCTACTACAGCTTTCTCGGCAGCGTCTAAATCTTCGTTTGCTCTATCTAAACCTTGATAGAAAATTGAAGCAACTGGGCCTTTGGTGTTTCTACAAACTTCTTTTGCAGCCTCAATACCGCCAGATGCTAATGCGTCTTCTACGTTTTGAGTTAATTTTTTAGTGTTTGTTGTAGATAAGTTTAAAAAGATAATTCTTTCGATAGCAATTGCTAAACCAAGAATTAAACATAATAATACAATACCCATAAAACCTGGGCCACCTTCAATAAAACGCTTTTTTAATTCTTGATGGAAAGTTAGCTCTTCCGCAGATGCTTCTTCTGCTTGAATCATAGTTGCAACTGTCGTTGCCGATGTTGCTGCTGCTGTTGATGCGTTGGCATTAACAGTTCCGATGGCCATTAAACATGTAATAGCAAGGATAGAAAATAATCTCTTCATTGTTCTTAATTCTTAAATTAATTAGTTTAAAGTGTTAAAGATAAAAAAATAATATAAATACTGCTTTAAATATCAGTAGAGAGAAAGGGATTCGAACCCTCGATACCCTTTTGAAGTATACACGCTTTCCAAGCGTGCGCCTTAAACCACTCGGCCACCTCTCTTTTAAAATAGTTTTACGTCAGCAAATAACAAAAAAAACTTTGAACGCTAAAATTAAAACGCATTAATTTTATAACATTTCTCCACGTAGTGCAGTTTCAAATGTAGATTGAAACGTTTTTGGGGCTATATTTTCTCCTAAAAGATACATAAGTTTTGTTATGGCAGCTTCGGTAGTAATGTCTTTTCCAGAGATAACACCTATTGTTTTTAATTGCGAGCTAGTTTCGTATTGTCCCATAGATACGCTTCCGCCAGCGCATTGTGTTACATTAATAACGTAAAGTCCTTTTTGTATGGCTTCTTTTAGTACGTTTATAAACCATGGCTCTGTTGTTGCATTGCCAGAGCCATAGGTTTCTATAACTAATCCTTTTATTAATCTGCTTTTTATTACCGCTTCTACTATTGGCTGAGATATACCTGGAAATAGTTTTAAAATGCCAACATTAGTATTCATTTTGGTTCTTAGAATAAGTGTTTTGTTTGGCTTGGGTTGCCACAAATGGGTTTCATTAATTTTTAGATGCACACCAGATTCTGCCAAATGCGGATAGTTTAGCGACTCAAATGCTTCAAAATGTTCTGCATTTATTTTTGTTGTTCGGTTACCTCTATATAATTTGTATTCAAAATAAAGACAGACTTCTTTTATAATTGGTTCTCCATTTTTTTGTAACGATGCCATTTGTATTGAGGTTATTAAATTCTCTTTAGCATCGGTGCGTAAATCTCCGATGGGTAATTGAGAACCTGTAAACACAACAGGTTTTGCAAGGTTTTCTAACATAAAACTTAATGCAGATGCGGAGTAACTCATAGTATCACTGCCGTGTAAAACCACAAAACCATTAAATGTGCTATAATTAGCCGCTATCATCTCTGCAATATCTGCCCAATATTTTGGACACATATTTGATGAATCTATAGGGTTTTTAAAAGCTATAGTTTCTATTGTACAATCTAAGAGCCGAAGTTCTGGTATGCGCTTTAAAATATTATTAAAATCGAATGTTTTTAACGCGCCAGTTTCTACATCTTTTACCATACCAATTGTGCCACCTGTATATATAAGTAAAATGTTTGGTTTTTGCATGTTGTGGTTTGGGTGTTTGGTCTTGGGGTTTTAGATACCAAAGACTTGTTTTGAGTTTTCTGTTGTAATTTGTGCTAATTCTTCTTCACTTATCGTGTACAGTTCGGCCAATTTTTTTAATACCTTATTAATATAGGCACTTTCGTTGCGTTTTCCTCTAAAGGGTTTTGGTGCTAAATAGGGCGAGTCGGTTTCTAAAACAATGTGTTTTAAAGCAATTTTATTTATAAATTGGTCTATTTTACCATTTTTAAATGTTACAACACCACCAATTCCCAATTTCATATTATAGGATATGGCTTTTTGTGCGTGTTCTAAATTGCCTGTAAAGCAATGGAAAATACCATGTAAATCGTCGGATTTTTCTTCTTCTAAAACCTGAAAAACTTCATCAAAAGCATCTCTACAATGAATTACAATGGGCAATTTGTAGTGTTTTGCTAATTGTATTTGATGTTTAAATGCTTCAATTTGAATTGCCAATGTGGTTTTGTCCCAATACAAATCTATGCCTATTTCGCCAATGGCATAAAATGTTTGGGTTGCTAATTGGTCTTCAACATGTTGCAATTCTTCTTTGTAATTTTCTTTTACAGAGGTTGGGTGCAAACCCATCATTAAAAATACGTGCTTAGGAAACTCTTTTTTGAGCCGAAACATAGACTCGGTGTGTGTTGAGTCTATCGCCGGAATAAAAAACCGAGTTACATTAGCCGCAATTGCTCGTTGTATCATTTCTGCCCTATCATCAGTAAAAGCGTCGCTATATAAATGGGTATGCGTATCTGTAATTATCATTTTGTAAAAGTAATTGTTTAGTCTGTCTTATGCCAATAATCATTTAAAATGAGCTGTAACTAATTTGAGTTCATTACACCACCATAAGCGAAGTTGTAATTTTGAAAACGTAATAATTTTGAGTATATATTTACACAAATTGAAAAAACAAATACTATGCTTAAAGATTTTCTTTTAGAAAAAGGCTATTGTAAACTAAAATTAAAGGTTACAAAAACCAATCACTTAGAGGTTAGAGCAACTATAAACGGTATTAAAGGTAAATTTATTTTAGATACTGGTGCATCTAGCAGTTGTGTTGGTTTTGAGGCCATTGCACGTTTTAATTTGAAAGTAAAAAATTCTGAAATTACTGCTGTTGGTGCTGGTGCATCTGGTATGGCTACAAAAATTTCGAAATCGAATACTCTAAAACTAGGGCAGTGGCAAAAAGAAAAAATGCCTTTAATTTTATTTAATCTTACGCATGTAAACCAGGGTTTAATTAACCATAACGCAGCCCCAGTAGATGGTATTATTGGTGCAGATGTGCTAAAAAAAGCAAAAGCAATTATAGATTACGAAAAAAAATACCTCTATTTAAAACTTTAATTTAAAATGCGCTATCACTAATTTGAATTGCATGTTGCATCAATAAAATTTGAGCGCAATTGGTATTATTGCCTTACTAAAGCAAGTATTTTTTTGTTGTAGTCTTTAAAATATACACTATCTATTTTGTAGGTTGTATTTATTTTTTCGGCACCTTTTAACTTTATTTTGTTGGTAATGTAATGTAGCCAATCGCGTCTATGTACTTTTACATTATCTAGTTTGGCATTGGTAAAATCTGCTCCATCTAGTTTGGTGTATCTTAAATCTGCATTGGTAAGATTTGCATTGGTAAGATCTGCATTTTTAAGATTAGCATCTGTAAAATCTACATTAGTAAGATTAGCATTACTTAAAATGGCATAGCTAAAATTTACATTGGTAACCTCTGAGCCTTTAAGATTAGCACCTTTTAAATTAATATCTGTTAAAACCGAATGCGATAAATTACTATTGGTAAGCTCGGCCTGGGTAAAATCACTTTCTTGAAGCATATCTACAAAAAAACCAGACTGAATATTGCTTTTGCACAACGTTATAAGTAATTGTCCACGTTCTGGGCTAATAGGTTTTTCTATAAGTGTATCTCCGTTTATGTATCGGTATGGTTTCATAGCGCGGCTAAGACTAATTACTCTACCTGTTAGTGTGTTAGATAAGGTGCGTTTAGTTTCTAATTCTTTGTTTACATCAGAGAGCACTTCTCCCATAATAAACATCTGCGATGAGCGTCTAGAGGCTTCGGCTAGGTGTGTTTGTTCTTGTATTTTTTGGTTTTGTTGCTTTAATAGCATGTTTTGGCGCATTAGCAAAATAGATGGTAAAACGGCAAATAATATTGTTGCAACGCCAACTCTTGTAAGTCTTTGTATTAAATTTGCTAAGAAGTTTGAAAACGAATCTCGGGTTATATGTCTTTGCGAATTGTATTCATCTAGCAATACATAGATACTATCCTTTAACTTTTTGCCTGCTATTGCAGCACCTATAAATTTTAAAATTCCAAAACGTTTTTTTCTTTTGCTTTTAGAAATCTCTTCAATTTTATTTAGCTTCTCTTTAAGTATTTTATTTTCTCTTTCTAAGTTTTCGATAGTATCCATAAGATAGCTGTATTTAGTGTTACTATATTTTTAGTTGCCTGTTTATTTGTTGTTGCAAAGAAATAAAAGTTTCGGTGCGCGAAACTCCTTTTATGCTTTGTATGTTAGAGTTAAGCAGATGCATTAAATGCTCGTTATCTTTAGATAGTATTTTTATAAAAATACTCCAATTGCCTGTTGTGTAATGACACTCTATAACTTCGGGGATTTTTTTTAACTGTCTCACTGCTTCTGGATTGCTTACGGCTTTGTCTAAATATACTCCAACAAATGCCATGGTTGTATAACCTAAAATTTTTGGATTTAGTATAAATTTTGAACCCGCTAAAAGTCCAGATTTTTCTAATTTTTTAAGCCTTTGGTGTATTGCAGCACCAGATATGCCAACATGACGTGAAATTTCTAAAATAGGTGTTCGGGCATCTTCCATTAATGTACGTAGTATTTCTTTATCAATACCATCAATGTAAATGCCTTTGTTACTTATTTTCATTACTATAGTTTTATTTTGAAACTGAAATTTACTAAAAGTATTTTAAATTGAAAGTTGAGGTTAATTGTTTGTAGCGTTGACCTCAGTTTAGCTTAAAATGCTTAATACAAATTTTACGAATTAACACCGATTTGCAATACCGACCTTTTGTGTTGTAACTCAAAAAATAGTTAATCTATACTGATTTTGCTTGCGTTAAGGATTGTAACGGCATCCTTTTTATTGGGTAGCTTGGCGCAGCAAAAGCTACCCAATAAAAAGATATAGTGAAAAGCCTGACCGCCATGATATTTTGCCTTAGCAGAATATTATGGGGGTAACGCGCTAAAAAAAAAATTAAAGGTTAAGCGGGTTGTAACCTAAATAAGGCACTTCATTTTCTGTAAAATTAATACCGTAAGTTTTTAGTTCTTCTAAAATGGGTGTGTAAACTTCTTTTGTAATTGGAATTTGAACTCCTGGTGTTTTTATTTTTCCGTTTAAGATTGCCATTGTAGCAATAGCAACTGGCAAACCTACTGTTTTTGCCATTGCGGTATAGGTTTGGTCCTCGCCAAGTGTTACCATAGTGGCATCTATTTGGTGTTTTTTGCCATTGAGTGTGTAGCCAAATTTATGATACATTACGAGCATATCTTTGTCGTCTTTACTGAGCGCCCAACTATCCATTAGTATTTTTTGAAGAATTTGCGCTGGTGTGGCTTTTTTTAGGGTTACCATTTTTTTAGGGTTAAAAATATCTAACTCTAAAAATTTATTCCAAACGATATCGTCTTGGTCTATTTTAAGTGCATGCCTAAATTTTAACTCTACCGAATCTGTTGGGCTGTATGGCAAAAATGCGTTTACAAAATCGCGGTAGCTCATGTTTTCACTATCATCGATGGTGTAGCTATCGTCCGTCATTCCTAATTGTGCAAAGACATTCCATGCACGGCTAAAACCTACACGTCTCATTGTGCCTCTGTATAGGGTTTTTACATGGTCTAACCCGTAAACACTTTGGTATTTTAAAGAATCTCTATTGGCATAGGCTTCAAATTTTCCGTAACCATCAACTTCTAAAAACTCGGTGCGTCTAAATAATCGGTTGTACGGAATGTATTTAAACTGGTTTTCTTGCAAAAATTTTGCAGCGCCACCTTGCCCAGCTACAACGACGTTTCTGGGGTTCCATGTAAATTTATAATTCCAAAGATTGTCGTCGCTTTCTGGGGCAACTAAACCGCCAGTAAAGGATTCAAACAAAATTAATTTTCCGCCTTTGTCTCTAATGTTATTTATAACTTGCATGGCACTCATGTGATCTAATCCTGGATCTACACCAATTTCGTTCATAAAAACAAGGTTATTGGCTTTTGCAGCTTCATCTAGGGCTTGCATGTCTTTGCTAACATAAGATGCTGTAACCATGTGTTTTTTATAGGTAATACAGTCTTTGGCAACTTCGATATGAAAGCGTGCGGGCAGCATTGATACAATAATATCTGCATTTTTAACAGCTGTAGATCTAGATGCTGCATCAAAAACATCTAAGTGTATAATAGCGGTATTAGTGTGGTTGCCTACTAGTTTTTTTGCATTATCTACATTAAGATCGCCAATGGTGATGTGTATATTTTCAGTGCTTGTTTTGTTTAATAAATATTTTATGAGGTAAGATGAAGATTTACCAGCACCAATAATTAAAATTTTTCGCATAATAGTTGAATTTCTAAATCACGAATTTAGTAAATTGAAAAGGCTTTTAAGTAAAAAACACACTATAAGTTTTAACTTATGTTACAAGCAATGATAGACTTTGTATATACTATTGAAATTGTGTCAATTAGTATTTAAAATAAGCGATACGTAATTTGAATTTAATGGCTTATTACAAATACTAATTGGTGTTGCTTATGGGATATTTAGGTACTTATGGGTTTGTAAAGATATTTTCCATTTTGGATTTGCCATAACGTAATCTACAATTTGTGGCACCATTTTGTCTCGTTTGCTCCACTCGGGTTGTAGGTACAAAATGCAATTGTCGTTTACTTTTGCGGCTTGCGCCTCGGCAAATTTAAAATCGTCTTTATTATAAATAATACATTTTAATTCGTGTGCTTTTTTATATACCGTTGCGGTGGGTGGTTTTATTTTTTTTGGGGATAGACAAATCCAATCCCATTTGCCTGTTAATTTATAAGCCCCAGACGTTTCAATATGTGTTTGTAAACCTTTGGCTTTTAGGTGCTCAGTTAAAGGAGACATGTTCCACATTAAAGGCTCTCCACCAGTAACTACAATAGTGTTACTGTGTTTTACAGCATTATCGACAATTTTTTTAATTTCGGTTGGCGGATGTAATTCTGCTAACCAACTTTCCTTTACATCGCACCAATGGCAACCCACATCGCAACCACCAATTCTAACAAAATAGGCTGCTGTGCCTTTGTGGTAACCTTCACCTTGTATGGTGTAAAATTCTTCCATTAAAGGCAGTAAAAGACCTTTGTCTATAAGTTTTTGGCGTTCTTTTTTTGTCATAGTATGCAAAGGTATTAATAAGTATGCAGTATTTGTGGCAGCAGAGCTTAAATTATTAGATAACTTTTCTTGTGAGATTCAATTTCAAAATTGATTAAAATTACAGTATTTTTATCCAAATTTTCTGCGGAATGAATAACACAGATACTTTCTTTAAAACAATCGCCGAGGGCAATACATTTAAAGGTGATTTTATTACTCTAGGTGCTGCTATGCGCAATGGTGAAACATTAAAAAATGCGTATGTAAATGTGCCGTTAAAAACCATGAATCGTCATGGTTTAATAGCTGGTGCAACAGGAACAGGCAAAACAAAAACACTCCAAGTTTTAGCAGAAAACTTATCAGAAAAAGGAATTCCTGTACTTTTAATGGATGTTAAAGGAGATTTAAGTGGTTTGGCTAAACCAAGTCCTGGGCATTCAAAAATTGATGAGCGTCACAATAAAATTGGGTTGCCCTTTACTGCAAAAGCATTTCCTGTTGAATTAATGACGTTGTCTGAACAAGGTGGTGTGCGTTTAAGAGCTACAATAAGTGAGTTTGGACCAGTGTTAATTTCTAGACTGTTAAACGTTACAGAAACACAAGCTGGTATTATATCTGTGATTTTTAAATATTGCGACGATAATAAGTTACCGCTTTTAGATCTTAAAGATTTTAAAAAAATATTACAATACGCAACAGGTAACGGCAGAGCAGAATTTGAAGAACATTATGGTAGAATTTCTGCGGCATCTACAGGAGCAATTTTAAGAAAACTTATAGAAATAGAACAGCAAGGCGGAGACTTGTTTTTTGGTGAAACCTCTTTTGATACGCAAGATTTATTGCGTATAGATGAAAATGGTCGCGGATACATTAATATTTTAAGGTTAACAGATATACAAGATAAGCCCAAGTTGTTTTCTACGTTTATGTTGAGTTTGCTTGCCGAAATTTATTCCACCTTTCCAGAGCAAGGAGATAGCGGACGACCAGAGTTAATACTTTTTATAGACGAGGCGCATCTTATTTTTAAAGAAGCTTCTGATGCGTTACTAGATCAGATTGAAAGCATTGTAAAACTAATACGTAGTAAAGGAGTTGGATTGTATTTTGTAACCCAAAACCCAACAGATGTGCCAGAAGCTGTACTTGGGCAATTAGGCTTAAAAGTGCAACATGCTTTGCGAGCTTTTACCGCAAAAGATAGAAAAGCTATAAAGTTAACCGCCCAAAATTACCCAGATACAGAATATTACGATACAGCAGAGGTATTAACCTCATTAGGTATTGGAGAAGCTTTAGTCTCTGCCTTAGACGAAAAAGGAAAACCAACACCATTGGCTGCAACCATGATGCGTGCGCCTATGAGTAGAATGGATATTTTAACAGAAGTAGAATTAAGCCACCTACTTGCTCAATCTCAGTTAGCAAAAAAGTATAATAAAACTTTAGATAGAGAAAGTGCTTACGAAATGCTCAATAAAAAGATTGAACAAGCAGATGCCGCAGAAGCAAAGCAAAAAGCTAAAGAAGAAAAAGACGCTTTAGAGCGCGAAGCCAAGAAACAACGTTTAAGAGAAGAAAAATCTAGAAGCAGAAGTCGCAGCAGAACTACAAGTTCTAGGCCATCTCCATTAATGAAAGTATTAACTAGCCCAACCGTAATACGCAGCGTTTTAGGGATATTAACTAAGCTAATAAAATAGACAAGACTCTAATACCAAATACAACTTAAAAACAAATGGAATTAAAACGTCTTTTTGTTTATTGAAAAAGAAACCGTAATTAAGGTTATGCTTTAGTTTTTGTAATTCTAATAAAGAAAAACACAACCATTTTCTCTTAAGCTTATTTTAAACTATAATAGGTGCACGTTAAATGAACTTAACGGTTTTTAAATAATTTTTTTACAGTTTTAATAGCTTCATCTGTGTTGCTATAGGTTAACTGGTAGAATTGAAGTTTGCTTAACCAATCTAAAAACTTTTTTGCATAGTCCGAGTTATGATAAAGCCAGGAATCTGGTATTAGTGTTTCTAATACATCTTGTACATTAGCATTGTCTAATGCTGTTTTAGAATGGGGTTGGTAGTTTACTAAAACAATGGCTTTACAAGGATAGTGTAAATGTGTGTAATTGCTAAAAGGGACGTATTTTATATAGCCTTTATGTTTAAGAAAGTTTACGGTTGTTATAGTATCAAAATCTTTAATTAATGGTTTTAGTACCTTAAATGCTCCTTTTTTTATTGAAATTGCTGACGGATTATTGTATAACTCCATGTTTTCGGCTAAAAGCGGAGATACATCGTCCGATACTAATTCTAAACCATGCGCAGCTAATAGTGTAGTTAGTGTGCTTTTTCCTTTGCCAGATAAGCCAATAAACATAATAGCCGAGTTGCCATCTGATATTGTAGAACCATGAAATGTACCTATCCAATCACTTTCTTTTTTATTATAAATAGAACAAAAAATATGGGTAATAAATTTACCCTGTAATAGGTGGTAATCTTCTTTTGGTACGCAGGTAATTAATTGTTTGTTTTTGTATAAATGTAATTTTGAATTTTTAAGGTAAATATTAAATTGTACATCTATTTTTAGCTTTGTTTTTGGAGCTGTAACTTCTAAATGAGCAATTGCAGGATGTACCGTTTGCATAACAATTTCAGAATCAAAATTAATTCCGATAGTTGAATTATGGATTGCGTAAATTTTAGAAATGTTGTTTTTTGTAGGGTCTATGTCTATGTCTAAATTTTCTGTAGGTGGTGCAACGGTATTGCAGTTAGTTAAGTAATTATCTATAGTGTTAGCCAGGGATTTGTAATCTATAGCATCATATAATGGCAAGTCTTTTAGCTTAGAATTAAATTCTTCTAACGATTTAGATGAAAAATAAAGATCTAAGGTCGCTTTAAAAGTGCTATCAATTACACTGTAAGAATTAGAGGTATAATACCATAGTATCCAATACGCTCCAAATGCTTTTTTATAGGTTGGTGCAAGATTAGTATTCAAAATAAAAAAAGAATTAATTAAAGACGTTAACTTAAATACTTAAGCTATTTGCATCTTCGGCAAAGGTAGTAGATATAGTAATTGTTTAGATACTTGTTTGCCATTTTTTATACTTTAATTTAGAAATTATAATACAATCACTTTAAGCTTAGGTGTCGATTAAGAGAACTTGTTTACCATAAGTAATAATAGTTGATTTTAGTTTTATATTTTTGTTGGCATTACTTAAAAAATATAATATTTAATAATTAGATGAAAAAGATAAACACAATCTGTTGTATTGGTGCTGGTTATGTAGGTGGTCCAACTATGTCGGTTATAGCTCAGAAAAATCCAAATATAAAAGTAATAGTAGTAGATTTAAATGCTGAGCGTATTGCTAATTGGAATAATGAAGATTTAACCAAGCTGCCAATATACGAACCAGGTTTAGATGCAGTAGTTGCAGAGGCCAGAGGTAGAAATTTATTTTTCTCAACAGATGTAGATAATGCTATTGATGTGGCAGATATGATTTTTATATCGGTTAATACGCCAACCAAAACTTATGGTGCTGGCAAAGGTATGGCAGCAGATTTAAAATATGTTGAGCTTTGTGCAAGGCAGATTGCAAGAGTAGCAAAAACAGATAAAATAGTTGTTGAAAAATCTACGTTACCTGTAAGAACTGCTGAAACCATTAAAAATATATTAAGTAATACGAGTAATGGTATTAATTTTCAGATTTTATCTAACCCAGAATTTTTAGCAGAAGGCACAGCTATTAGTGATTTACATGAGCCAGACCGTATTTTAATAGGAGGTGATCAATCTGAAGCAGGTAAAAAAGCTATTGAATCTTTAGTTAATATTTATAAAAGTTGGGTGCCAGAAGCTCAAATTTTAACCACAAACTTATGGTCTTCAGAGTTATCAAAACTTGTTGCCAATGCGTTTTTAGCACAACGTGTATCGTCTATTAATGCAATAGGAGAATTGTGTGAAGCAACAGACGCAAACATAGAAGAAGTGTCAAAAGCCATTGGTATGGATTCTAGAATTGGTCCTAAATTTCTTAACGCTTCAGTTGGGTTTGGAGGGTCGTGTTTTCAAAAAGATATTTTAAATTTAGTTTACATTTCAAAATCTCTTGGGTTACATGCCGTAGCAGATTATTGGGAGCAGGTCATTATTATGAACGATTACCAAAGAGAACGTTTCGCTAAAAAGATAGTTAAAACACTCTATAACACAGTATCGGGAAAAAAGATAGCATTTTTGGGTTGGGCATTTAAAAAAGAAACAAATGACACCCGAGAGTCTTCTGCAATTTACGTAGCAGACCAACTTATAAATGAGCAAGCGCAAATACACGCTTACGACCCAAAGGTAGATGCTAAAAAGATGCAAGACGATTTAAATTACCTAAATACAAGATCTGCAGAAGAAAACAAAGCGTTTTTATGTACTGAAACAGATCCGTATAAAGCATGCGAAAACGCACATGCAATTGCGATATTAACAGAATGGGATGTCTTTAAATCTTACGATTGGGTAAGAATTTATAACTCAATGGAGAAACCAGCATTTATTTTTGATGGTAGAAATCTTTTAAATCAGCAAGAGATGGAAACTATAGGTTTTAAATATTTTGCTACAGGAAAATAATGACAAATCAGACCGTATTAGTTACAGGGGCAGCAGGTTTTATAGGTTTTCATCTATGCGAAAAATTAATAAATCAAGGCTATAAAGTTATAGGCTTAGATAATATTAATACGTATTACGATATAAATTTAAAGTACGACCGATTAGCAGAACTTGGAATTAATAAAGCTGATGCACAACATTTTTTTAAACTGACTGAAAGTGAAACTTATGGCGAAAAGTTAAAATTTATTCGCTTAAATATTGAAGATAGAGACGCATTACCAAAACTTTTTGAAACCCAAAACATTGACGTTGTTTGCAATTTAGCAGCACAAGCAGGAGTGCGTTATTCAATAGAAAACCCTAACTCCTATATAGATGGTAATATTGTAGGATTTTTAAATGTTTTAGAATGTTGTAGAAACCATAATATTAAACGTTTGGTGTATGCAAGCAGCTCTAGTATTTATGGTAATAGAGATAAAGTGCCGTTTAAAGAAACAGACCATGTAGATAATCCTATAAGCTTATATGCTGCAACAAAAAAGGCTAATGAACTTATGGCGCATACCTACAGCCATTTGTATAATATTGAAACTATAGGTTTGCGCTTTTTTACGGTTTATGGACCTTGGGGACGGCCAGATATGGCGCTATTTCTATTTACTGATGCCATACTAAATAATAAACCAATTAAGGTGTTTAATAATGGTAACTTGTCTAGAGATTTTACGTACATAGATGATATTATCAATGGTGTGTTTGCTACCTTATCAGATAATTTTAAGCATAAGTCTCAATCAAAATATAGAATTTATAATTTAGGTAACGGAAAACCCGTTAGACTTATAGATTTTATTGAGTGTATAGAAAACTACACCAATAAAAAGGCACAAAAAATAATGATGCCCATGCAACCAGGCGATGTTAACCAAACCTTTGCCAGCACAAAAAATTTACAACGCGATTATGGCTACGAGCCAAAAACCGAAATCAGTTTCGGAATCCGTAAATTTGTAGATTGGTATAAGATGTATAATACAAAACAAAAAAGTTAGCGCAGAGCTGCTAATATTACATATTATAAGCTAAAAAAGAAACATAATGCAAACGGATAATAAAATTTTAATAACAGGTGGCGCAGGCTTTATAGGTTCGCATGTTGTAAGATTGTTCGTTACTAATTATCCTAAATATAAAATTTATAATCTCGATGCGTTAACCTATGCAGGTAATTTAGAGAATTTAAACGATTTAGATAAAGCACCAAACTATAAGTTTATAAAAGCAGACATTACAGATGAAATTGTAATTAACCAGCTTTTTAAAACACATCAATTTAATAGTGTAATACATTTAGCAGCAGAATCTCATGTAGATCGTTCTATTAATGAGCCGTTAGCATTTGCTAAAACTAATATTTTGGGTACTATAAATTTGCTCAATGCCTTTAAAAGTACTTGGCAGAATAATTGGAAAGACAAACGCTTTTATCATATTAGTACCGATGAGGTTTATGGCACTTTGGGAGAAAAAGGGTATTTTACAGAAACAACAGCATATCAACCAAATTCTCCGTATTCAGCTTCTAAAGCAAGCTCAGATCATTTTGTGAGAGCTTATGGCGAAACTTATAAAATGCCTTATGTAATTAGTAACTGCTCTAACAATTACGGGCCAAATCATTTTCCAGAAAAATTAATTCCGCTTTTTATAAATAATATTATAAATAATAAGCCACTGCCAGTTTATGGAGATGGAAATTATACCAGAGATTGGTTGTATGTGTTAGACCATGCCAAGGCTATAGATGTTATTTTTCACGAAGGTAAAAACGGAGAAACCTACAATGTTGGTGGTTATAACGAATGGAAAAACATAGATTTAGTAAAATTGCTATGCCAGTTAATGGACAAAAAACTAAATAGAGTTGTTGGTAGTTCTCAACAACTTATTACATTTATAAAAGATAGGCCAGGACACGATTTGCGCTACGCTATTGATGCTTCAAAATTAACTAATAATTTAGGTTGGAAACCTACAGTAACTTTTAAAGAAGGCTTAAAAAAAACAATAGATTGGTATTTTAATAACACCAAATGGTTAGAGAATGTAACCTCTGGTGCTTATAAAAACTATTATACCAAAATGTACGAAACCGATTAAATGGAATTTATAAAAACAAAACTTGAAGGCTGTTATATAATAGAACCAAAGGTTTTTAAAGATGAAAGGGGGCATTTTTTTGAAAGCTTTAACCAAAAACAGTTTGAAAAAAACACCAACTTATCCATCAACTTTGTGCAAGATAATGTGTCAAAATCTACTTACGGAGTTTTAAGAGGTTTGCATTTTCAAGATGGAGCACACGCACAGGCAAAACTAGTATCTGTTTCTAAAGGAAAAGTTTTAGATGTAGCTGTAGATTTAAGAAAAAATTCTAAAACATTTGGGCAAGCTGTACAGGTTGTTTTATCGGCTAAAAATAAAAAGCAAATGTTTATACCAAGAGGTTTTGCCCATGGGTTTGTAGTTTTAAGCAAAGAAGCTGTTTTTAATTATAAATGCGATAATTTTTATAATAAAACTTCAGAAAAAGGTATAAACTACAAAGATCTAGGTATAGATTGGTTAGTAGATGAAAAAGATATTTGTGTTAACGAAAGAGATAATAATTTACCATTTCTTAAAGACTATAAAGTGAAATGAGTAAGGAGATAGTTATTGTTTTTGGATCAAATGGGCAATTAGGGCAGTCTATAAAACATGTCATTGATAAAAAAAATAAGTTGACGCATAATTTTGTTTTTTTATCAAAACAGCAATCTAATATTTTAGATAAAGCAGCGTTAGACATTATTTTTAAAACCTACCTGCCAAAATATATTATCAATTGTGCAGCATATACCAATGTAGATTTAGCTGAGGATAAAAGAGAAGACGCTTATGCTATAAATGTTTTAGGAGTAAAATATCTTGCTCAAGTTTGTAAACGTTATAAGAGTTGTTTAATTCATATATCTACAGATTTTGTTTTTGAAGGCAATACCTTAAAATTTTTAGATGAAGATGCTATTTGCAAACCCATAAATTATTATGGACTAACAAAATTAGAAGGCGAACAAGAAATTCAAAATATAATAACCACACATTTTATTATAAGAACCAGCTGGTTGTACTCCGAGTTTGGTAACAATTTTGTAAAAACCATGTTACGTTTAGGGTTAGAAAAAGAAAGCTTAAAGGTGGTTGAAGATCAAATTGGTGCACCAACGTATGCCGTAAATTTGGCGGAGTTTATTATTCAAATTATAGAAATTAATAGCAAAAAATTTGGAACTTACCATTACAGTAACCAAGGGCTTTGTTCTTGGTACGATTTTTCAAAATCTATTTTTGAATATACCAACACCCCAATTAAAGTCTATCCGGTTGCATCGTCAGTATTTAAAACAAAAGCCAATAGACCAAAGTTTTCTGTAATGAGTAAGCAAAAAGTTATTCGTAATTTTGATATAGATATAAGTCATTGGAGAACAAGTTTAAAAAAATGCTTAGAAAAAATTAGTTTATGAAAGGAATTGTATTAGCAGGCGGAACAGGTACAAGGCTACATCCGGTAACAAAAGGAGTCTCTAAGCAATTGTTGCCAGTTTATAATAAACCTATGATTTATTATCCAATATCAGTGTTAATGCTTGCTGGTATTAGAGACATATTAATTATTTCTACACCCCAAGATTTGCCTAATTTTAAAAGATTATTGGGAGATGGGAGTGCTATTGGTGTTCGTTTTTTTTACAAAGCACAACCTAGCCCAGATGGTTTAGCACAGGCTTTTATTATTGGAGAAGAATTTATTGGTAACGACGATGTGTGCTTGGTATTGGGAGACAATATATTTTATGGTCATGGATTTACAGATTTGTTAAAAAAATCATTAGATAACATTAAGGTTGAAAAAAAAGCCACAGTTTTTGGGTATTATGTTAGTGACCCAAAACGTTATGGTGTTATAGAATTTAATGCAGAAGGTAAAGCTTTGAGTATTGAAGAAAAACCTCAAAAACCTAAAAGTAATTACGCAGTAATAGGCTTGTATTTTTATCCAAATACGGTACTTAAAGTTGCTAAAACCATTACACCCAGTGAGCGTGGTGAGTTAGAGATTACCTCGGTTAATCAGTATTATTTAAATAAAGGCAACTTAAAGGTGGAGTTGATGGGTAGAGGCTATGCTTGGTTAGATACGGGTACGCACGACTCATTGTTAGAAGCCTCTAATTTTATACAAACCATAGAAAAAAGACAAGGGTTAAAGGTGGCAGATTTGCCAGAAATTGCTAAACATAAAGGGTGGATTAATTAAAGCGATACGTTTTTTTTACCAATATGTTTTTTAAAAAAGCCAATTGTTTTTTTGTAAGTAAAAATTCGGTAATTTTTATCTCTAAATAAATTCCAAAATTTTCTAGGTAGCTTTTTAATTGTACCCCATTTTGCAACAAAATAGAGGTAGAGGTTATTTATTTTTAAGTGGTTTAGTCGCCATTTTAAAAATTTAATTTTAATAGACTCAATAAAAGTAATTTTAATTGAGCTGTCTTTTAAATATAGTTGTTTAATTAAAAAAAAACGTCTAAAGTATTTGTTTTTAGTGTTTAGTCTTACTGCTTCGTTTTTAGTTAATGCTAAAAAATCATAAAGCGTTTTATAATTAAAATCCCATTTTAAAAATCCCAAGTCATTTATTTGATGGCTTAAAATACTATGTTTAAGGCAGTCTGTTTTATTAGGAATTGCTAAGCCATTTACAACTGTTTTGTGCTTTAAAACGGCATTAACACAAAGTGTGTTCTGTTTTTTAGATAAAATTTCGCTATGAAGTTCAATAGCAGCTATCGTTTTTTTAGAAACTAAACGCGGTAAATGTCTGTGGTTTAAAAACGTTAGGTCATAATCAGAGGCTGCATAAGTGTAACCTTCATTTACTAATAAGTTTTTTGCATGTAGTAAATGGTTTTTTGCTACTAAAATATCAATATCACCTATCATTCTATCACTAACAGCTCTATAAGTAGAGCTAGCTAGAAGTGCATTACTTTTTAAAAAAACATAATTAATTGCATTTGCATTAAATAATTTAGCTATACTTTGCATTTGGCTAAGAATGCTTTTGTTTCTTACTTCATTTAAATTATTAATATAGGTGATGGCATTAAGAAATTCTTCAGGAAAACAATTCTCTAATTCTTTAGCTTTTATGGCATTATAAAGTGTTGGTATTATAAGATTTGTGCTTGCAAACTGAAAAAGCCCATCAAAATTGAAATCTTTAGCTGAAAGTTTTTTTATTAGCTCAGTAGAGTTGTTTTCAAAATTAATAATGTGGTATAAGCTATTCAAAATAATGACTTGT
>JBMYXP010000022.1:0-21848 GCA_049608525.1 Winogradskyella sp. | reverse complement strand
TAGTTGCGATTCTATTTCAAATTAAAATAGACACCTCACAGAAACGAATTATAGGGTTTGCTTTAAAGGCTAATTGCTAATGTTTCCCTTTTAGCAACATTCTTTTAATTTCATTGAGTTTCATTAAGGCTTCAACAGGGGTTAGTGTATCTATGTTTGTATGCAAAATTTCGTCTTTTATTTCTACTAATAAAGGATCGTCTAAATTGAAAAAACTCAATTGAAAATCGTCTTTCAAGGTTTTTACTTTGTCTGTTAATTCTTCACTCGAATGAGATTTTTCGAGTTTAGACAAAATTTTATTGGCTCTACGGATAACTTGCTGTGGCATACCAGCCATTTTAGCAACGTGAATACCAAAACTGTGTTCGCTACCACCTTCTACCAACTTTCTTACAAAAAGCACATTGTCTTTTAGTTCTTTTACAGCAACATTAAAGTTTTTTATACGGCTAAACGTTTCCGTCATTTCATTTAGCTCGTGGTAGTGTGTTGCAAATAGTGTTTTTGGCTTAGATGGATGCTCGTGGAGATACTCGCTAATTGCCCAAGCAATAGAGATACCGTCATAGGTGCTTGTTCCTCTTCCTATTTCATCTAATAACACCAAACTTCGGTCTGATATGTTATTAAGAATAGAAGCCGTTTCGTTCATTTCTACCATAAAGGTAGATTCTCCCATTGATATGTTATCGCTTGCACCTACTCTTGTAAAAATTTTATCGACCAACCCAATTTTTGCACTTTCTGCTGGCACAAAACTTCCTATTTGCGCCAACAATACAATTAATGCGGTTTGTCTTAAAATGGCAGATTTACCAGACATGTTGGGCCCAGTTATCATTATAATTTGTTGCGTCGTTCTATCTAAATATAAATTGTTTGCCACGTAAGGCTCACCAAGTGGCAATTGCTTTTCTATAACTGGGTGACGGCCTTGTTTTATTTCTAAATCAAAGCTATCATCTATTTGTGGGTAGTTGTATGCGTTGGCTTTTGCTAAACTTGCAAAACCACACAAACAATCGAGCTGCCCAATAAGTTGTGCATTTTGCTGAACAGAAATAATAAACTGTCGCATCCATTGTACCAATTCTGAAAACAATTTTTGTTCTATAGCAGAGATCCGTTCTTCTGCACCTAAAATTTTAGATTCGTATGTTTTTAGCTCTTCGGTAATGTATCGCTCTGCATTAACAAGAGTTTGCTTGCGTATCCACTCGGTAGGCACTTTGTCTTTATGCAAATTTCTAACCTCAATGTAATAGCCAAATACGTTATTTGATGCAATTTTTAAAGACGTAATGCCTGTGCGCTCGCTTTCGCGCTTTAGCATGTTATCTAAATAGGTTTTGCCAGATTGCGACAAGCCTCTTAATTCGTCTAACTCTTCCGAGAAACCTTCTGCAATTGTACTACCTTTTAAAACATTTACAGGTGCGTCTTCATTTAGTGTTTTTTTAATTTTTTCTCGCAATACATCGCAACGGTGTAGATTATCTCCTAGTATTTTTAAGGCTTCATTATTACAAGTTTCAGCAATCGATTTTATAGGCACAATAGCTTCTAAAGAGTTTTTAAGCTGAATTACTTCTCGTGGGCTCACTTTGGCCGTTGCTATTTTAGAAATAAGCCGTTCAATATCTCCAATATGCTTTATTTGTCCTTGTATGTTTTGAAGCACAATTTCATTATCTAACAGATATTGTACAACTTGGTGACGTTGTTTTATTTTATCGGCATTTTTGAGTGGCAAAGCTAACCAACGTTTAAGCGTTCGTCCTCCCATTGCAGAAATGGTTTTATCTATAACGCTAATTAGAGTTACGGCATTGGTGTTTGTAGAATTGTACAGTTCTAAATTCCTAATCGTAAATTTATCCATCCACACATAGTCGTCTGTTGCAATTCTAGATAGTGTTGCAATATGCTCTAACTTGTTATGACGTGTTTCACTTAAATAATGCAGCACAACACCAGATGCAATAATGCCTTCTAATAAATCTTCAATACCAAAACCTTTTAGTGTTGTAGTGTTAAAATGCTTTAGTAATGTTTCGTTGGCATAATCTGCTTGAAACACCCAATCTTCTAAATAAAACGTATGAAAATCATTACCAAAGGTTTCGATAAATAATTTTCGGCTTTGTTTTGAAATTAAAACTTCACTTGGGTTAAAATTTTGAAGTAATTTGTCTATATATTCAGTATTGCCTTGAGCCGTTAAAAATTCGCCTGTAGAAATATCTAAAAACGCAACACCAATACGTTGTTTATCAAAATAAACGGCTGCTAAAAAATTATTAGATTTGGAGTGTAAAATATCGTCACTAAACGCAACTCCTGGTGTTACTAACTCTGTTACACCACGTTTTACAATGGTTTTTGTTTGCTTAGGATCTTCTAATTGGTCGCAAATAGCAACACGCTCACCTGCTTTTACCAACTTTGGCAAATAGGTGTTTAATGAATGGTGCGGAAAACCTGCCAATTCGGTTTCGCTCTCACTACCAGCACCACGTTTGGTTAAAATAATATCTAAAATCTTAGATGCTTTTACGGCATCACTTCCAAAGGTTTCGTAAAAATCACCTACTCTAAATAATAACAACGCATCTGGGTATTTTGCCTTAATAGCATTATACTGCTTCATTAATGGTGTTATTTTTTTTACCGTTTTAGCCAATGGAATTTTGAGTTTTAAATTCTATTTTTGTTAAAATTACAAGACTGCTAATTTACTTATATTTTTGAAGTTTATGGAAACCGAAAAAAATTATAAGTTATTTACATTTTTAATTTAGACCTGCCTGGGTTTTAAAAACCAAATAGGTCTGCAAATGCTAGCCATGCGAAAACTAAAAAACGACGAATTAGAACGCTTAGATGTTTCAGAATTTAAAATTGCTAAAAAAACTCCGATTATTATTATTTTAGATAATATTAGAAGTTTAAATAATATTGGCTCAGTGTTTAGAACCAGCGATGCGTTTTTAATTGAAAAAATTTATCTCTGTGGTATTACTGCACAACCACCACATAATGATATTAGAAAAACAGCATTAGGAAGCACACAAACTGTAGCTTGGGAATATGCTGAAAACACGTTTTCGGTGATTGAAAAATTAAAAGATTTAAAAATTAAAATTGTTAGTATTGAACAAGCTGAAAATGCAACTATGCTCAACGATTTTAAGCCTCTACCCAATACAAAATATGCGTTTGTTTTTGGTAATGAAGTAAAAGGTGTTGCTCAACATGTGGTTGATGCAAGTGATGTGGTCATTGAAATTCCGCAATATGGCACAAAACATTCTTTAAATATCGCTGTGAGTTGTGGTGTTGTGGTTTGGGATGTGTTTTCAAAATTAGACGTTAGACGTTAGACAAATGTCTGTCATTTCTACAGAGCGAAGCATAAACGACGAGAAATCTCACATTGATTTATTAAAAAATGAGATTACTCAATTGTGCATCATTTTGGAATGGCAGAAAGTAAAAATCGTAAATTAACTACAATGAAAACACCTTGGCCAACAAAAGACGTAATGCATCAAATTTATGATTTGAAACTTTGGGGTGGAAAAGAATTTGATTTTTTCTCTGGTGATGGCTCTCATAATTTAGAAATTACAACACCTTATTTAAGTGCCGTTATTGGGTTTTTAAAATCTTACAATAACAATTTAGTGGTTTGTGATTTAGGCTGTGGTGATTTTAATATTGGAAAACACCTTACTAAATACAGTAAAAAATATATTGCCATAGATATTGTAGAAACGCTTATTGAGCGTAATAAAAAGCGTTTTAAAGACCAAAACTTAGAGTTTCAGTGTTTAGATATTTCAAAAGATGAGCTTCCTAAAGCAGATTGCGTTATATTAAGACAAGTACTTCAGCATTTGCCTAATGCAGAGATTGCAGCAATAGTAAAGAAACTATCTGTTTATAAATATGTTATTGTAACGGAGCATATTCCTGTGGGAGATTTTCTCTCAAATACAGATATTATTGCTGGGCAAGGTATTAGATTAAAACATCATAGCGGAGTTGATTTGCTAGAAGCACCTTTTAATTTAAAAATTATTTCAAAACATAACCTTGAAGAAACTATACCTAGTAATGCTAAAGGAAGAATTAAGACGATATTATATCGTTTAAAATGAGACACTTGGCTTTTGTTGAGATTAACAAATATACTAACTACTAAATAATCTCACCCAACAACCACAAATAATCTGCTCTGTTTTTTACAAAATCTATATCCGATATATCAATAATCTTAACGTTTAATTCGGGTTGGCTTTTTAAAAACTCAAGATACCCTGTGTTTATTTTTTCTAAGTAATCGGCTTTAATATCTTTTTCGTAATTACGACCACGTTTTTTTATGTTTTCTTGTAATCGTGTTGTGTTTTGGTAGAGGTAAATGTATAAATCTGGTTTGGCAATATCTTTATAGACTTGATAAAATAACTTTCTATATAACCTAAATTCATCTTCTGGCAAGGTTACTTTAGAGAAAATGAGCGATTTATTAACATCGTAATCGCTGATTATAAAATCTTTAAACAAATCTAGCTGCGATAAATCGTCTGAGATTTGCTGATAGCGATCTGCCAAAAAAGACATTTCTAATGTAAACGCATAACGCTCTGGTGCTTTGTAAAATTTTGGCAAAAATGCGTTGTCTGCAAAACGTTCTAAAATGAGTTTGGCACTAAAATCTTGCGCTATTTTATGGGTTAAACTGGTTTTGCCTGCTCCAATATTTCCTTCAATAGCAATGTAATTGTAATTACTAAACGTATAAGATTTTGATGGGTTTTTTAGCCAAATATTAATCGGCTCAATAGTAGATGTATCGTTGCAGTTGTTAAGCAAAACAGCAACCGATTTTTTAAATATTGGGTGTTCTACGTCTTTAGCAATGTCGTTGAGCGGTTGTAATACAAACTTGCGTTTGTACATTTCTGGGTGCGGAATCACTAAATGTGCTTCTTCTAAAACGTCATTATTATAAAATAGAATGTCTAAATCAATTTCTCGCGACTCATAACCGTTAGTTTTTTTTTGGTTTCGTCCTAGTTTTAGTTCAATAACTTGGAGTGCTTGTAGCAGTTTTTTGGGTTTCAACTCAGTTTCAACCTTAATACATGCGTTATAAAATTCGTCACCTTTAAAACCTAATGCTGGTGTTTTATAGACTTTAGACATCTTTTTTATTGTGCCAACAGTTTTAAAAACAGCGTTAATGGCAAGTTGCAAATACTGCAACTTATCACCTTTATTACTACCTAATGCTATATAAACGGTTTTAGTGTGTGTCATAGAAAGTTCAAAATTAACTAAAAGAAAATTTATTAATTTATCTTTACAGAAACTATTTACAGACAATTTTCAATGCCACTAAAAGACAAGCTATTAGCGCAACGTATTTATTTTTTATTGGGTGTACTTTTTATAACACATATTAAATATATAAAACCTAATAGAGATGTTTAAAAAAATGTTTTTGTGCTTGTTATTGTATTAAGTTTTAGTTTCACTTATAGCTTAAGTATAGAGCACAACACAAGTGAGAACGATTCTGCGTTTGCTATTAGCTTAAGATATTACAATAAAGATTCAAAAGAGTTACGAGTTTAAAGTGAAATCTTGTGGTAGAACAACTAAAGTGAAATTTGATAAAAGTAAAACAACAACAGTAAGCTTTTATAGAAACGTAAGGCTTTTTTGTCTATAAAAAGTGTATTATTTATTTTTGTTGAATGACTAATAATTTTAAAAACGAATTTTTTGGTATAGGTATTCAAAACGGAAAAACACCAGAAAACTTAGGCGTATTATGGAGAACGGCACAAAATCTTGGTGCAAGTTTTATCTTTACAATTGGTAATCGTTATGCAAAACAAGCCTGCGATACTCATAATGCCGTTAAATCTATACCGTATTTTCATTACAAAACGTTCGAAGATTTTTTTAATAACTTACCCAAAGGAGCACGATTAGTTGGTGTAGAGCTTACAGATAATGCTCAAGATTTAGAACACTTTAACCACCCAAGACGTTGTGTATATTTATTAGGCGCAGAAGACCACGGATTATCTAAATTAGCTATTGAAAAAAGCCACTTTTTAGTAAAATTTAAATCGCAATTAAGCCTTAATGTTGCTGTTGCTGGAAGTATTGTGATGTATGATAGAGGAATAAACAAACCAAGGTCGTAACTTTGTTAAAATTTTTAGAAAATGCACAAAGCAGGATTTGTAAATATAATAGGAAATCCCAATGTTGGTAAATCTACATTGATGAATGCCTTTATAGGTGAAAAATTATCAATTATCACCTCAAAAGCACAAACAACACGACACAGAATATTGGGTATTGTTAACGGTGAAGATTTTCAGATGATACTCAGCGATACCCCAGGTATTATAAAACCAGCTTACGAGTTGCAAGAATCTATGATGGGTTTTGTAAAATCTGCGTTTGAAGATGCCGACGTACTAGTGTATATGGTTGAAATTGGCGAAAAGGAACTAAAAGACGAGGCTTTTTTTAATAAAATTACCCATTCAAAAATTCCTGTGTTGCTATTGCTAAATAAAATTGATAACTCTAACCAAGCAGAATTAGAAGAACAAGCACAATTATGGCAAAGTAAAGTGCCAAATGCAGAATTTCTTCCTATTTCTGCGTTAAAAGGATTTAATGTTCAGAATGTATTTGATAGAATTATAGAGTTATTACCAGAATCTCCAGCATTTTACCCTAAAGACCAATTAACAGATAAGCCCGAACGTTTTTTTGTTAATGAAGCGATTAGAGAAAAAATACTATTACACTATAAAAAGGAAATTCCGTATGCTGTTGAGGTAGATACTGAAGCGTTTTTTGAAGAAGAAAACATCATTAAAATGCGATCTGTTATAATGGTAGAGCGCGAAACTCAAAAAGGAATTATTATAGGTCATAAAGGTTCTGCATTAAAACGTGTTGGAGTAGAAGCACGTAAAGATTTAGAAAAATTCTTTGGCAAACAAGTTCATTTAGAACTCTATGTAAAAGTGAACAAAAACTGGAGAAGCAACCAAAATCAATTAAGACGTTTTGGTTATAATCAACGATAGTTTTTAAGGGTTTGGTTCATAAAATTATAAAGTAATTGCATCTCTGGTCTTCCTTTGGCTTTGCCTAATCGGCCAATAAAGTAAAATACAATCCAAAGCACTACCATAAATAAGGTGAAAAAAAGTGATAAGCCAAAAGAGGTATTTAACTTATAGTTAGTATAAGTCCAAATCCCAAATGCTATAAAAAATATAGCAATTACAAAATGGAAAAACATAAACATAGTCCATACGCTTGGTTTGGGGCCAAAAAGACCATTAACGGTAGCTTTTTCTTCACCTTCTTCAATTATTTCTAAATGCAATTGTGGAGACCAAAAATGTTGTTTTTGTATTGGCAGTCTAATAAATAAATGGGCATCAACTCTACTAACTACAAAGCCAGTTTTTACCGCATTTGTTGTTTCAAAAGCTGTTAAAAGCGTTTTGTGATTAGCAGTTACGCTAATCTTAAAACGGGGTCTTAGTATAATAGTATTAGAAACTGCCATTTGCCTATTTTAAATACGTTTTTAATGTATTGCCAATTTACATATTTTCTTTTAAATACATTCTAAGATTAAACACTACCTTTGCAGTCGCTTACAGGATATGTAATGCACAAAACACAAAAATTATGGGCAATATTGTTGCAGTCGTAGGACGACCAAATGTAGGAAAATCAACTTTTTTTAATCGCTTAATTCAACGTAGAGAAGCTATTGTAGATGCCGTAAGTGGTGTAACCAGAGATCGCCATTATGGTAAAACAGATTGGAACGGTAAAGAGTTTTCACTCATTGATACTGGTGGGTATGTTGTTGGAAGTGATGATGTTTTTGAAGCCGAAATAGATAAACAGGTAGAATTAGCTATAGATGAGGCTGATGCCATTATCTTTATGGTAGATGTAGAAACTGGCATTACGGGCATGGATGAAGATGTTGCTAAATTACTACGTAAGGTAAAAAAACCCGTATTTCTTGTTGTAAATAAAGTTGATAATAGCAAACGTAACGATGATGCAGTAGAGTTTTATGCCTTGGGTTTAGGTAATTATTTTACAATTGCAAGTATAAATGGTAGCGGTACAGGCGATTTATTAGATGCCGTTGTTGAAGCCTTACCAGAAAAAGAAGAAGTAGATGAAGAAGAATTACCACGTTTTGCTGTTGTAGGACGACCAAATGCAGGCAAATCCTCTTTTATAAATGCCTTAATCGGCGAAGAGCGTTACATTGTTACAGACATAGCTGGTACAACCAGAGACTCCATAGATACTAAATACAACCGTTTTGGTTTCGAATTTAATTTGGTAGATACTGCTGGTATTCGTCGTAAATCTAAAGTTAAAGAAGATTTAGAGTTTTACTCTGTAATGCGAAGCGTAAGAGCAATTGAGCATAGCGATGTGTGTTTAGTTTTATTAGATGCCACTCGTGGTTTTGATGGCCAAGTACAAAACATATTTTGGTTAGCACAACGCAATAGAAAAGGGATTGTTATTTTGGTAAACAAATGGGATTTGGTTGAAAAAGAAACCCAAACGGCAAAAGATTTTGAAAAACATATTAGAGCAGAAATTGCACCTTTTACAGATGTACCCATTGTATTTATTTCGGTATTAAATAAACAACGTATTTTCAAAGCTATTGAAACCGCAGTAGAGGTTTATAAAAACAGAACAAAGCGTATAAAAACAAGTGTACTTAACGAAACTTTATTACCAATTATAGATCGGTTTTCGCCACCTGCTCACAAAGGTAAATTTGTAAAAATAAAATACATTATGCAGTTACCAACACCGCAACCACAATTTGCATTTTTCTGTAATTTACCGCAGTACGTAAAAGATCCGTATAAACGTTTCTTAGAAAATCAATTAAGAGAGCACTTCGATTTTAATGGTGTGCCTGTTAGTGTGTATATGCGTAAAAAGTAACACTATTTTTGTATTGAAATTGTTATGAAATAAAAGAACCTGTTACGTTTAATGTAACAGGTTCTTTTGGTTTTGTCATTCAGAAGTAAAACAACAGAAAAATCTTACTTTTTAATACTTAAAATTTTTTACTTCGTAAGCTTCACTTAGGTGTTTGTATTAAAATATACTTTAATCTCAATAGCGTTCTAAACGGCAAAAGCATTTCTTGTGGCTTAATGATTTTATTTTTTAGTCTCATCTTAGCCACAAATTTATTTAACCTCTTTTAAAGCATTGTCAATTAAAGTTCTTAAATGCTGTTTGTGTGCCTTACTAGAAATATTTCCAGTTGGTGCTGCCATAGCTCTAATTTGTTTTAAATTGTATAATGCCATAGATTTTGCGTTATTGGTATAGCGTTTATTTTGCTTACCAGTTAGCATATCTATAAGTGTATTGGTATATGCAATTTGAAGATTTTGTCTAAACGAATTTACATTACCATAAATATCAGCTTTAAAAATTGCCGAATTTAAATCGGTCATAAATGTAGAAAGCGAATACTCATTTCCATACAACTCACTATCTGTAATACGTTGTAGTGTGTTTGGGTGCAAAATATGGCGCAATACATTTTGTTGGTATATTAATACTTGGCGATGAATTTTAGGATCTTCTGGCCCGCCAAAAAAGTTAAAACCACGACGCTGCATTGCTAAATAATTGTACAACTCTTTTGGTGCACTAAAAGCATTTGGAGAAAACACATGCGTTTTTAAAGCATGCATTGCACGTTTTTGGTCTTCAAAAGCTACTGGTGTGTAGGGTTTTGTACCACCTTGTTGATTTACCATAGCTCTATCTACATATACACCACCAATAAATCTAGAGATAACTCTAGTGGCTATAGCACGTTGACCGCTCAATAAATAGTAAGCACGTCTAAGCTCTTGGTAAGACTCCCCTGTTTTAGCAAACTTAGTTTTAATTTCGCCCATCATATTATTAACCAATTCTATTCTATTAATAGAATATCCAATTTGGTCATTAGATAAATCGCCAATCATTACTCTTGGGTCAATTGCTTTTCCTGGAGAACGCATGTCATCTGCATCATTTCCAAAAATTAATTCTGGTTCAGTAGATCTATTTAGTAATGCTGTTTTTTCTGCTTCAGAAGTAAAAGGTGTGTAACCAAACTGAATAGCCCAAACATCGTAAGGTCCAACAGAGGTGTCGTAATATTGCCCCTGTTTAGAGCGGTCGTTTGTTAGGTTAATACCCGCATAATCCATTACAGAACCTGTAAGGCATTTTCCTTCTATAAAATCTTTATTTGCTAATTCTTCTGGTGAAAACAACTGACTGGCTTTCATATTATGGTTAAGACCAAGTGTATGGCCAACCTCGTGCATAATTAAAGCAAGCATTGCTTCTTTTTTCATACGTACCATTTCTAAATCAGATGCGCCAGAAGCTTCAATTACAGCCTTGCCAAACAAGGTGTTTTCGTGCATAACATGTCCAAAAGAACATAGTACTTTGTTTTTCTTTAAATAATCAGCAGCGTTAAATTCTGCTTCAGCTTTTGCTAAATCAAATAAACGATCTGTAAATACACGATTAGTAAAATGTACATACTCTAGCATAATATCTGCACCTAAAATTTCTCCTGTTTTAGGGTTTACAAAACTTGGGCCATAACCGCCAAATGGAGGATTTGGTGAGGACGTCCATCGTAATACATTATAATTAATATCACCAGCATCCCAATCGGCATCATCTGGTTGCATTTTTACAACCATTGCGTTTTTAAAACCTGCTTTCTCAAAAGCGTTGTTCCATTCTAAAACTGCTTGTGTTATTGTTGCTCTCCATTCTACTGGTGTAGAATTTTCCATCCACCATGTAATAGGTTTTACAGGCTCAGAAATTGCTGCTTCAGGATTTTTCTTAATTAATTTCCAACGGTGAACCAAATCTCTATACGGCCTTGAGTTTGTAGCGGTTTGGTCATCTACTTGAGACGTAAAATAACCAACTCTTGGGTCATCAAAACGGGGTTTGTAATCGTCATTTTCTGGCATAGCAATTAGGCTATGAAATACTTTTATACTCACATTTCTGCCGTCAGTAACAGCATCTGAGCCTCCATTTAAAACCGAAGGTTTAGAATAGACATACTCTACTTCGAGGTTTGTATTACTGGTGTAATTTTTAATGGTATTAATTTTTGTTTTTGTTTTGTCAAGGTTTCCTAAGGTAAATGCCATAGGAGAAGCTCTAGGAAAACGTGGTGGTTTTACTTGAGCAAATGTCTCTTTTAAAAATAAACCATCGGCTTTGATAAGGTAAGTGCTGTCTTTTTTATTGTGTGCTTCAATTTTTACGGTAGCCATAATGCCCTCACTTGTATTGGCATCTTTAGACTTTGAAATGGCATTTTCTGGATCGAAATAAAAAGACGTATTCTGAGATACAAACTCAATTTTATCATAGTATTTTTTTACTTTAAATACTTTTGAGTTTCCGTAAGCTCCTCTAAATTTCCCGGCATCTACAACACCATTAGATATTTGATTAAAATGTATAAACTCTTTATTTAAATGCTTGTCACTAATTAGCATCTGTAAACTACCTGTTATGGTGTCTCTATACATTGTAAAAAGCCCTTCTATTTTTTTGCTAGATTTAGTGAGCTCTTTTATTGATTTTTTTTTAGATTTTGGCTTTGCAGCGGCTTCAGTTTTGTGCTTTTTGCGTTTCTTTTTACGTTGAGCTTCTAAGTTTTGAGGCGCAATAAATGCACACAAAACAAAACTTAGCACTAATAACTTAATGACATTTTGTTTTTTGATGTTCATGATTTTTTTTTGATTAATTAATTTAATGGCAACAAGATATAAAATATATGAAAACTCTTTGGTTTTGTATTGTTAAAATCCGTTTAGACTTAACTATGAGTTTTAATAAACACTACTATTTACTTTTAGTAATGATTTTATTAACGTTCTACCAAACACCTACAACTCATAAGCATTGTTATTTACAAAAAAAATAGAGTTTACTAAAAACAATTTGCCATTTTCCCAAAAGCTTCTAAAAAGTGTGTTATCTACCATATAAATAAAACTACCATTACCCATAGGTTCTTCGCCAAAAACCAAAGTTTTTTTGAGATTGTTTTGTGCGTCTTTACCTGCAAAACCCGAGAATACTTTAGGGTTATCTATATGCGCCACATTATAACCATTATCTAATAAGTTATAGGCAGTACTGCCCAGTTTTAACGTAAAATAATCTTTATTATAACCAAATGCCATTGGGTGTGTGTCATCTACTTTAGCTTTAAAAATGGCACCAGTAATAAGTTGATTGGTATATTCGCGTTCGCGACTAGCATACGCAGTTAAATGGTCTTTCTTTTTATCAGTATTAGAGAGTTTATAGTTTAAACTAAAACTGTCTTTGCCAGCAAAACTTCGTAAAGCTCCATCTATTGCAATAACTTTTCCGCCTGCTTTTACCCAATCTTTTAGTTTCTTAATATTGGTGTCATTTAAAACATTATCGTAATAACCATTTGGTATAATTAACACGTTAAATTTATCTAAACTGGTACGACTCAAATTATCGGTATTAATTGATGTTAATGGATAATGCAATTGCTGCTCAAAGAAATGCCAAATTTCACCATAACTTAACGACGACGTGCCTTTACCAGAAAGTACTGCAACCTTTTGTTTGTTAATCAATTTTATATCTGGCGAGCCAATATCTGGTGTGGTTTGCGAAAAACCAGTAGTAATTGGTGTTAATGACTGCGATTGGTTTTGAGCAATTTTGTTGAGTGAAGACACAAAGTTTTCAATATGAAAATTATCGCCTTTTGTTATAATTAAAGCCCCACGTTTAAAGGTTTTACCATTAGAGGTAAATGGTTTTTCGGTAAAACGTACTTTAAAATTTTGCTTTAATAATGCTGCTAAAAACTGTGCATCATCTATAGAGTTCCATTTACTCACATAACCATAAGCCGCATTTAAAGTTTGAAGCCTTTTGCGCTCAAAATTTTTAGTGCTAGCCACTCTACTTGTGCTCGCAATAGCATCTAAGCCATACGCATAAGGCACAGACCAAGCGGTAATATCGTAAGTTAACGAATCTGATAATTTTGCATTTGGCTCAAACAACACCTTTACCATTTTCCCTTTGGGTTGGTTGGTGTGTACAACCATAGCATTGGCAGAAACTTCAATTTTACCTTGCTTACTCGTTGCATAATTGTAACCCAAAACTTTAGTCGCTGTTGGTTTTTCGTAAACAATTTTATGCTTATCTAAAAGTGTTTTTAAAGTATTTAGTTTATCCGTATTTCCACTAACTACATAACTTTTATACTTTAAGTTTGAATTATCAAAAAATTTAGCAAACTCAGTATTTAATTTTTGCGCATTTTTTGAAGCCATTTCTACAGTTGAAAGCCCTGCGGTTGTATGATGCGTTAAACGTTCAATTAAAGTTAAAACATGCCCTTCATCATTCAAAATACCCAAACCAGCCATGCCGTGCCCGCCTTGTTCGTACGTCATACCAATTGCCCCCATGTATGTTGGGTAGGTATCGCCATAACTTGGGTAAAATAAATCGAAACGCTCTCTGGTAAAAAACAACCACCCTTCGGCATCAAAATATTTAGCGTGGTTTTTTCCTATTTCAGTTTGAAAATTGCGCTGCCAATCGCTTATAATTTCATGAAAAGGCTCTGCAGCTGGTGCAAAATAATAAGGCTCGTTAATGCCTTGCTCATGAAAATCTACATGAATATGTGGCATCCATTTGTTATAAACTTTTAGACGTGTTTGGGTTTCAACTTGCGTTGCCCAAGCCCAATCTCTATTCAAATCAAATAAATAATGATTTGGTCGTCCGCTTGGCCAAGGTTCGTTGTGCTCACTGGCTTTTCTATCAATATCATAAGGAGTACTTTTAGTTTCGTTATACCAGTTTACGTAACGATCTCGCCCATCTGGGTTAATACACGGGTCTATAATAACCACCGTGTTTTTTAGCAAATCTTTGCGCTCGGTTAATAATTTATAAAGTGTTAATAGTGCCGCTTCTGAGCTAGATGCTTCGTTGCCGTGCACATTATAACTTAGCCAAACAATGGCAACATTGGCTGCATTTGGTTCACCGTCTAGTAAGCCTGCGTTTTTTAAGTTGTTTTTACGGATAGTTTCGAGGTTTTTTAGGTTCTCTTCACTAGATAGATATGCCAAATACAACGGTCTGCGTTCGTTAGTTTTTCCGTATTGCTCTAATTTTACCTGTTTTGGAAGTGCTTTAGCAACCGACTTAAAGTAGTCTATAACTTGGTGATGTCGGCTAAACTGCGTACCAATTTCATAACCTAAAAATTCACTTGGAGATTGTATGTGTTGTGCTATTGTTTTATTTTGAAAACTACAGACAACAATAAAAAAAACGAATAATCTATACATTTATAATAGTATTTGGTTTAACGTTAGTAAATATAATGCCAGAAATTGAATTATCTATAATTTAGTAGGTAAAAAACAGAAGTATCTTATCTTTATGCAGTAATTATAAATGTATATGCAATTAGACTATATTCCATTTAAAAAAACTAATTATTTCTCAAATTTTATTTGCGATTATTTAGATGAAAAAACCGTATTAAAGCAGTTCTACAACCGTTATCCTAATCTTGATGCGTTTAAACTTCAAATTGAAGAAAAACAACAATCCTTTAAGGCAAAATCTAGAACAGCTTTAGTTAATACGTTAAAAACGCAATATAAAAGTTTAGAACCTTCAGAATTAACAATTCAGAATATTGAAAATTTAAAGCTTCAAAATACGTTTACCATTACAACAGGTCATCAATTAAACTTGTTTACTGGGCCATTGTATTTTCTGTATAAAATTAGTTCTACTATAAATTTAACCCAGCAATTAAAAGAAACATATCCTGAATATAATTTTGTACCTATCTATTGGATGGCATCAGAAGATCATGATTTTGAAGAAATTAATTACTTTAACTTTAAAGGCAAAAAGATGCAATGGTATACCAACCAAACGGGCGCTGTTGGTCATTTTAATACAGATGGTTTAGAAGCTGTTTTTAAAGCTATTTCTGCCGAATTTGGAGAAGGAAAACATGCAGAACAATTAAAAACATGGTTTAAAAATGCCTACTTAAATCACACAAATTTAGCAGATGCTACAAGGTATTTGGCCAACCAACTATTTGGAGAATACGGATTAGTGGTTTTAGACTCTGACCATAAAGACTTAAAGCGACTATTTATTCCAAATATTGAAAAAGAAGTCTTAGAGCAAACGGCTTTTAAAACGGTTACAGAAACTAACACTAAACTTGAAGATTTAGGACTTAAAATTCAAGTAAATCCAAGAGAAATTAATTTCTTTTATATAAAAGACGGTTTGCGAGAGCGTATTGTTTTTGAAGATAACGTTTTTAAAATAAACAATACAACTATTGCATGGAGCAAAAATGAATTGCTAAAACATTTAAAGGAGTTTCCTGAGCGGTTTTCGCCAAATGTAATTATGCGACCTTTATACCAAGAAGTCATTTTACCAAATCTCTGTTATATTGGTGGTGGCGGAGAACTTATTTATTGGTTACAATTAAAATCTAATTTTGAAGCACAAAATGTAACGTTTCCAATGTTATTGCTTAGAAATTCAGTTGTAGTAAAAACTAAAAAACAAGCAAACAAACTAGAGGCGTTAAACATTTCTAATCTAGATTTGTTTTTAGACAGAAATTCATTCATCAACAAAAAAGTAAAACAGATTTCTAATATTGAAATTGATTTTTCAGAGCAACTTCAATATTTAAAACAACAATTTAAAGTTTTACATCAAATAGCAGAACAAACGGATAAATCCTTTTTAGGCGCTGTAAAAGCACAAGAAACAAAACAAACAAAAGGCTTAAAACAATTAGAAAAACGGTTATTAAAAGCACAAAAAAAGAAATTAGCAGACCAAACAAAGCGTTGTACAGAATTGCAAGCACAACTTTTTCCTGGTGAGAGTTTACAAGAGCGAAACACTAATTTTTCTGAACTGTATTTAGAATACGGGAACAATTTAATACCTTATTTAATAAAAGCTTTACAACCATTAAAAAGTGAGTTTTTAGTATTGACGTTGCTGTGAAACCTTTCCGACTTTTGCAACTTAGCGAGAAAAAAACTATTCCACAGAGTTACACAAAGCTAGCGCAGCGTTTCACAGAGAAAAAATTAAAATCATAAAAAATCTATTTAGAGTTCAACCAAAGCTTTGCGACTTTGCGAAAAAAAACATCAAATTAAAAAGAATCAAAAAAATTAGCAAATCATAAATCGTAAATCATAAATCAATTCTTATTTTTGTGCATGCAACACAATAAAGTCCTAATTTTAGATTTCGGATCGCAATACACACAACTTATTGCGCGCAGAGTAAGAGAGTTAAACATCTACTGCGAAATTCATCCATTCAATAAAATACCAGTAGATGTAGATAGTTTTAAAGCTGTTATTTTGTCTGGTAGCCCAAACTCGGTAAGAGGAGAAGATGTTTTACATATAGAGCTTTCAGAAATACGTGGCAAAAAACCCTTATTAGCCGTGTGTTACGGAGCGCAATATTTGGCACATTTTTCGGGAGGTAAAGTGGCAGAATCTAGTACTAGAGAATACGGAAGAGCAAATTTAGACTATGTAAAGTCTAATGAAATTTTCTTTCAAAATATAAATAAAGGCAGCCAAGTATGGATGAGCCATAGCGATACTATAAAACAACTGCCAACAGGTGGAGTTTTATTAGCAAGTACAAGCGACGTAAAAAATGCAGCTTACAAAATAGAAGGAGAAGAAACGTATGCGATTCAATTTCACCCAGAAGTGTATCACTCTACTGACGGAAAACAACTATTAGAAAATTTCTTAGTTGCCATTGCAAACCTAGAACAAGATTGGACACCAGCGTCATTTGTAGATGAAACCGTACATGCGCTCAAAACGCAATTAGGAGACGATAAGGTTGTTTTAGGCTTATCTGGCGGGGTAGATTCTTCTGTAGCGGCAATGCTATTACACAAAGCTATTGGTAAAAATTTGTATTGCATCTTTGTAAACAATGGTTTATTAAGAAAAAACGAATTTACCGAAGTACTAAAGCAATACGAAGGCATGGGCTTTAATGTAAAAGGAGTTGATGCTTCGGCACGCTTTTTGACTGCTTTAAAAGGGTTGAGTGACCCAGAGTTGAAACGAAAAGCAATAGGAAAAGCGTTTATTGAAGTTTTTGATGATGAAGCCAACCTCATTAAAGATGTTAAATGGTTGGCACAAGGCACAATCTACCCAGATGTTATAGAAAGTGTATCGGCAACTGGCGGCCCAAGTGCTACCATAAAAAGCCATCATAATGTTGGTGGTTTACCAGATTTTATGAAACTTAAAGTTGTAGAGCCATTAAAAGCGTTATTTAAAGATGAAGTAAGACGCGTTGGTGCCTCTATGGATATGAACGCAGAGTTATTGGGCAGACATCCGTTTCCTGGGCCAGGTTTAGCTATACGTATTCTTGGAGACCTAACAGAAGAGAAAGTACGCATATTACAAGAAGTTGATGCCGTTTTTATAAACAACCTACGTTCTTGGGGTTTATACGATAAAGTATGGCAAGCAGGCGCAATTTTACTGCCAGTAAATAGTGTTGGTGTAATGGGAGATGAGCGTACTTACGAAAAATGTGTGGCTCTAAGAGCTGTAGAAAGTACGGACGGAATGACCGCAGATTGGGTAAATTTACCTTATGAGTTTTTGCAAAAAACCTCAAACGAAATTATAAATAAAGTAAAAGGTGTTAATAGAGTCGTTTATGATATAAGCTCAAAACCACCAGCTACTATTGAGTGGGAATAAACTTCCTACGAAAGCAGGAGTCTCATTGTTAATTAGAAATAAATTTTGCAAAGTTTAGAAACATTGCAGGTATAAATACTTTTTATGAAAAATATTTTAATCATTATATTAATCACTTTTACAATTAGTCTTAGTGCGCAAGGTCGCAAAACACATACGGTTGTAGCAGGTGAAACTATAGAAAGTATTGCAAAACAGTATTTAGTTACACCTTTTGATATTTATGCATTAAACCCAGACGATACTAAAGCTAATTTTAAATCAGGTATGGTTTTAATTATTCCGGTATCTAAAGTGAAAAATGAAGCTATAGAAAAAGAAGTAAAAGAACTTATTGGCTATAAAAAGCATAAAGTAAGACGAAAAGAAACGCTTTACAGTATCTCTAAAAAATATAATGTATCTATAGACGACATAAAGAAAGCCAACCGATCATTATATTCTGAAAATTTACGAAAAGGTGACAGAATTCAAATTCCAGAATTTAAAACCATAATATCTAAGCAAACTTTAAATAACACCGTAAAAAAATACACCGTATTACCAAAAGAAGGCAAATGGCGTATTGCTTATAAATTTGGAATTACAGTAGCAGAACTAGAAGCTTTAAATCCTTCAATGCATACCATTATTCAGCCAGGCGATGTGCTAAATGTGCCTAATATTTTAGATGAAGAAGAAAAACCTACAGAGACCGCTTATAGTTACTATGAAGTTTTACCAAAAGAAGGCTTTTTTAGGTTAAAAGTAAAATTAGGGCTAACGCAAGACGAGTTAGAAACCCTAAATCCAGAATTAAAAGAAACAGGGCTAAAACTAGGTATGGTCTTAAAAATACCTTTGAGCACTAAAACTTCTGAAGTTAGCAGTGCTGTTAAAACTACTAATTTAGAAAATAATATTGTTAACTTTAATACAAAAAAAGTAGCATTACTAATGCCTTTTAAATTAAATACCATTGATGCAACTGCTGTTGAAGAAACAAAATCTAAAATTAGAGATGAAATGCTTTTATCGGTTGTTTTAGACTTCCATGCTGGTGCCTTAATGGCTATAGATTATGCAAAGTATTTAGGCATTTCTACACATTTAAAAGTTTTTGACACCCGTTACAATGCAGCAACGACTAGAGATCTATTAGAAGCAAATAATTTTTCTGATTATGATGCTGTAATCGGAGCTGTAGAAATAGAATCTATAGACAGAATTGCCAAAGCTTTAAAACCACATAAAGTACCATTAGTAGTGCCATTATCTAAGCCTAGAGAGGTTTACAATAACGTATTTCAAACCATTCCAGAAGATAAATTATTACGAAAAACGATGATAGATTTTATTAAATCGGATAGT
Source organism: Winogradskyella sp. (assembly GCA_049608525.1). Lineage (GTDB taxonomy): Bacteria > Bacteroidota > Bacteroidia > Flavobacteriales > Flavobacteriaceae > Winogradskyella. The sequence goes on along the minus strand of JBMYXP010000022.1, from coordinate 2,487 downwards.
TTAAAATCTCAAGTTGTTATCATTTCAGACCAATCAAAAAGACCTGTAAGTAATGTGTTAAAAAAGGAGTTTCCTTCTGCAGTACAAATTTTTTCAAGAAAGGATATGAAAAAAAATAAAGACGGTTATTTTCTTTACCCAACAGATTTAGAAAATGTATTTAAACCCGGTAAAACGGTTGTGTTTTTAGAAACAGAAAACAGCTCATTAGCATCGAGCGTTATAAGTATGCTAAACGCATTAATTACTAACAGAACAGAAATTGTATTGGTTACTTTAGATAAAAATAAAGCGTTTAGCAGTAAGAATATTGATAATAATAATTTATCAAACCTTAAGTTTCATTATCCATCTATTGATAGAGAATTTGATTATGAAAACCCAAACAGTTTTGTTAAAAATTACAGAAACGAGTATGGAGTTTCACCAAGCAGATTTGCAGTGCGTGGGTTCGATTTAACCTTAGATATTTTACTGCGTTTAGCCTTTAAGGACGATTTATATAAAGCGTCAGATAATACTATTGAGACAGAATATGTGGAGAATAAGTTTAGATACAACACCTCTTTATTTGGTGGTTATGTAAACGAAGCGGTATATATTGTAAAATACGATAACCTAAAAATTGTAAAGGCAAATTAAGAATAGCTAAAAAATAATCTGCAATAATGCTAAATTTGAAACGTTTACCTATTTAAAGGTAGTCCATTCAATTAGTTATATATGCCAATAAAAAGTGTAGTTGTATTTTGTTTTCTTCTTCTTTTTGCACAATCTAAAGAAGAAACGCTAACATGGAGTGCCTCTCAAAAACTCACTTGGGCAGATTTTAAGGCAAAACCAAACCTAAATTCTAATGCCGTAGCTATAACCGCATCTGGCATAACCTTTGCGTATTCGGCTAAAACCTTAAATAACAAAATTGTAAGTTTTACAACAACTGTAAATTCTCATTTTTACCCAAACAAATCGTGGTGTAAAAAAAAGAAAGCTAATAATTATATATTAGCACATGAGCAGTTGCATTTTGATATTACCGAATTATATGCGCGCAAATTTAAACAGCAATTAGCAAAACTAACTGTAAACCAAAACATTAAGACACAGTTAAACAATCTCCACCAATCAATTACAAAAGGGCTTAATACTACTCAAAAAAAATACGATGCTCAAAGCAAACACTCCATAAATGTTGAGGCACAGAAGCAATGGGAAGCGTTTATAAAAGCAGAATTAGAAACTTTAGATGATTTTAATTAATCAATTACAGTTTTTAGATAAAAAAATAACAACGCTTGCATTCGTTTTTAGTCTTCTATATGTGTTTAAAATTCTGTAATTTAGCACACCTATAACAAACAGAAATAATGAGCGCAAAGTTCCCTGAGTACAAAGGACTTAACTTGTCTAAAGTTGCAGAAGAAATCAGTAACTATTGGCAAGAGAATAATATCTTCGAAAAAAGTGTAACCACAAGAGAAGGCAAAACACCTTATGTCTTTTTTGAAGGACCACCAAGTGCCAACGGTTTACCTGGTGTACACCATGTTTTAGCACGCGCTATTAAAGATATTTTTCCACGTTACAAAACCATGAAAGGCTTTCAAGTAAAACGTAAAGCTGGTTGGGACACGCATGGTTTACCCATTGAGCTTGGTGTAGAAAAAGAATTGGGCATTACCAAAGAAGATATTGGTAAAACCATTTCTGTTGAAGATTATAATGCAGCCTGCCGAAAAGCCGTAATGCGTTACACAGATGTTTGGAATAACCTAACCCAAAAAATGGGCTATTGGGTAGATATGGACGATCCGTACATTACCTATGAGCCAAAATATATGGAATCGGTTTGGTGGTTGTTAAAAGAAATTTACACTAAAAAATTAATGTATAAAGGCTATACCATTCAGCCTTATTCGCCAAAAGCAGGCACAGGTTTAAGCTCGCACGAGGTTAACCAACCTGGCGCATATAAAGATGTAACAGAAACCACAATTGTTGCTCAATTTAAAGCAATAGAAACTACATTGCCAGATTTTTTACAAAACGAAGGTGCTATTCATTTCCTCGCTTGGACTACAACTCCTTGGACACTACCAAGTAATACAGCATTAACCGTTGGACCAAAAATTGATTATGTTTTAGTTGAAACTTATAATCAATATACGTTTAAACCAGTTAAAGTAATATTGGCTAAAAAATTAGTGGAAAAACAATTCTCTGGCAAAGTTTTAAATCTTGAAATTCTAAACAAAACTTTTGGAATTAGATGTTATAGTGATGCTAATAAGGAAGTTCAGGAATTGATGAGAGAATATTATAAATCTTCTATTCTTAAAGATGAAAATGTTTCTGATGAAATTTTACACAATGAGTTAAGCTTCAAAATAAATACTAATCATAAAATTAGAATTAGAAAAGAAATACCTTTTCAAATAATTTCAGAATTCAAAGGAAAAGATTTAGTTGGAATAAAATATGAACAAC
>JBMYXP010000021.1:0-22019 GCA_049608525.1 Winogradskyella sp. | reverse complement strand
GAAGAAAATCATTTACGTTGGGATTCTTTAGGTGAGTTTTTAGCATTAGCTGTTTCTTTAGAGCATTTTGGCGAAGTTAATAGTAATGAGAATGCCAAAATTTTAGGCGAAGCTTTAGATGATGCGTCAGATAAATTATTAGAAAACAAAAAAGGCCCATCTCGTAAGGTAAACGAATTAGATAACAGAGGAAGTCATTTTTACCTAGCACTTTATTGGGCAGAAGCATTGGCCAACCAAAATAAAAATGCAAAATTAAAAGCTGAGTTTTCTAAAATATTTAAAGACTTACAAGACAACGAAGCCAAAATTGTAGATGAGCTAAATAGGGTTCAAAATGTATCTGTATCTATTGGTGGTTATTACTATCCAGACGAAACTTTGGTTAGCAAAGCCATGCGACCAAGCGAAACACTAAATTCAATATTAAAATAAATAATTAAGAAAAGCTTCGCTAAAAACGAAGCTTTTTTTTGCTCATTTAAATACTCTAAATATATACTATTACAACTATGATTGTAAACTTTAGAAGACTTTCACTCTTTTTTATATTTTTTGTAGCATTCTCGGCTTATGCTCAAAATTTTGAAACCCATTACAACCACGCTAAAGCGGATTTTAAAAATGAAGTGTTTCATAGCAAAACTATTAATAAGGCTTTAGCAAGTTGCCCAGATATTACAAAATATCCTGAGCTTTTAGTTTTTAAAGGTGTAAGTTTAGATTTTAATGGTCAAAAAATATTAGCCACAAAATATATTAAATTGGCTTTAAATTATCTTAAAGATAAGCAATACATCTATGAGTGCCACAGCTACTTAGCATATATGCATTCATCTTCAGATGATTTAGAAAAAGCGATATATCATTATAAAACTGCTTTAAAACTAGCTAGAGAACTTAACATAGAAATGTATATCTATGAAAACCAGTTTAATCTTCTATTAATAGAATTTGAGGTATTAACTGAAGATAAAGTAACAGAGAAAAAACAGCAATTAAAAAAGATGTTAGATTTTTGTTATGCTATGTCTAAAGAAACAGAAGATAGTATTAGATTAATGTATATCTCTATTGTCGTAGAACTTAGTGATGGCTTATTAGTATTACAAGATTATAAAAGAGTACAAAACAGTATTAACACGTCAATTAATGTAAAAGCGCTTAAAAAAGATAATCAGGGCCAATATTATAACAGCAAATCTAGGTTAGAATATTATTTAAAAAATTATGATACCGCTTTAAAATACTGTGATTCTTCTTATTACATTTCAAAAAATTACTTATACAAAGAGGATCTATTAGAAGTTTATTATACCTATAAACAAATTTACCAACAACAAGGCAAACCCGATTTAGCACTAAAATATTCCGATTCAATTTTAAAAATAGAAGAGGATTTTAAAATTCAAGAATTAGAAAGTGGCATAAATCTTACTGATGAAAATATTTTATTTAAAAAAACCCAAGATTTAACTGAAAAAAAAATAACGAAATTATCTATTTTATTAATTCTAATTTTGTGCGCTGCAATAGCACTAATAATTTTACTTATCTACTCCAGAAAAACTAGGTATAAACTAAAAGAAAAACTCTTTTTTTACAAAGAAAAATACAACAGCTTGTGGGCAAACTATCAATTATCGACAAAGCAATTAGAAAATTTACGGCAAGAGCTTATTAAACAAAATAAAAAAGGCAACCACGAATTAAATACCGTATTAAGAGATTTATCTATTCATGTTAACACCAACAAAGACGACCAACACAAACATATTAATATTGCAAAAGAAAATTTTATAAATAAGCTTACAGAAAAAGCCAATTACTTAAATGATACCGAAAAGTTAATTTGCTTTTTTATAAACCTCAATTTATCTCACCAAAAAATTGCAAGCCTAATTGGTAAAACCGAAAAAAGTATAGATTCTTACAAGTACAGAATTAATACTAAAGTGAAAAAACATAATAACACTACTGCAGAGCATTTAATTAAACAACTGACATAAAGCCACTTAAAATACCGAGTAGTAGTTGAGTAGTACATTTTATAAAAGGATTTGTTTTTAATTTTACATTTGAACTAATTCTAATTTTAAAATGAAATAAAATGAAAAAATCATTACTCATTATTGGTTTAGTTGGTTTAGTTGGTTTTAGCCAAACTGCCGAACAAAGAGAGGTTATTAAAAAATCTACCAACCAAACCGAGCTATTAAGGCTTAAAAACAAATTTGAAAAAGACTACCAAGCACAAACAAAAAAGGTAGATGCCTATTTAGCCGCAAACCCATCAGTAAAAAGAAACTTTACAAAAAATGGTTCGTTCTATGCGTTGCAAAGAATAGCCGATGATGGTACACCAATTTATATTAACACTAAATCTAATATAGGTTCAGGGCAGCTAATTAAAGCTAACGAACTCTACTCTGGCGGATCTATTGGCGCAAATATTACAGGTACAAACATGGTTGCAGGTGTTTGGGATGGTGGCCAAGTACGTGCCACACACGAGCTATTAAGCGGGGAGGTTACAATGCAAGCGGGGCAAACTGTAAATTCTGCAGGTGGTAACGACCACATGACGCACGTTTCTGGTACAATGGTTGGTAAAGACTTAGGATCTTCTCACCCAGAATATTCTGCCAGAGGCATTGCCTATGATGCAACTTCTCATAACTACGACTGGGATAATGATATTGCAGAGCTAACGGCATTTGCAAGTAATGGCTACTTAATATCTAACCACTCTTACGGACCAGCAAACGACACTAGCTTACCAACATGGTATTTTGGAGCTTATGATAGTAGTGCTCAGTCTTGGGATGCTTTTTTAAAAAACGCCCCAAATTACTTACCATTTATTGCAGCTGGTAATGAGCAAAGCAGCAATGGTAGTGGTAAAACAGGCCCAGATCAAGGTTATGATGTTATGACATCTGCAACAGCAGCTAAAAATGTTATGGTTGTTGGTGCTGTAAATGCAGACAGATCTATGTCTGATTATAGTAACTTTGGACCAACTGATGATGGACGTATTAAACCAGACATTTGTACTCGTGGCACTGGTATTAATTCTTCACAAGCAAGTAGCGACACGGCATACAGTGGCGATGGACCAGGTAGTAGCGGTACATCTTACGCATCTCCTGCTGCTGCTGCTGCTGGTTTATTATTGCAACAGTATTACTACTCATTAAATAATAGTTACATGAGTGCTTCGATGCTAAAAGCATTAATGCTGCACACTGCAGATGATGAAGGTGCTGCAGGCCCAGACTTAAAGTTTGGTTGGGGTATATTAAATATTGAAAGAGCTGCACAAGTTATAAAAGATGCTAAAACAACTGGTAAAGCACGTTTTCATACCTTTACAACAAACCCTGCAAATGATTCAAACAGCGAGCTTAATATTTCTGGTAATGGCGTAAGTACAGCATATACTGGGCTAGGCACAGGAGAAATAAAAGTATCTATGTGTTGGACAGATGATGAAGGTACACAACAAACTGGTGCAGATGGTGTTGACCCAACAGACTCAAGGTTAGTGTATAATTTTGATTTTCTTTTCCGAAGAACTAATAACTTTACACAAGTCTATCCTTACAAACAATTTACAATGGCAACCAGAACAAGTGTAGCAAGTTTAGGTACAGGTTGGTTTCAAAACAACGCAGATGTTTACAGACAAACCTACCTACCAGCAGGATCTACGCTTGGAGATACTTATATACTTTATCTTCGAAAATCTGCGAGCTCACCAGCAGCAGCAAGAAATATCTCTGTTATTATTACGGGCTTAGCAGAATCGTCGTTATTATCTACAAATGATGTAGAAGTAAACAACTCACGTGTATTTTATAGCGCTACAGACCAAAAAATTAAACTTATTAATAACACAAATACAGGTTTTGGTACATATCGTATTTTTGACATAGCAGGTAAACAAATAGCTAATGGTAAAACAAATGCTAATGAAATAGCATTTAGCACAACCAGTACTGGTGTATATATCATTAATTTTGAAAACAATGGTGTTACATCTAAACTAAAGTTTATTAAAAAGTAACTAAAACAATAGCCCCAATTTTATTATGTAATGAAGAAGATTTATAACCTACTTTTTCTGTTATTAAAAGATTTTAAAAGCTATAAACAATGTGTTTTAGATGCAAAAATATATACCGAAACACCACGTTTACCACACACAAATAGTACTAAAGTGGTAACTTTTAAACTAAACTTTAATAAACCTATTTTAATAGATGAAGATCGTATTGAAACTGATAATAACCAAAAATTTTATATTCAGTCTATTTTTAATACCGATAACAAACCTCAAAAAAAAGGGACTATATTAAAAGCTGGTTTATATAAAGTTGTTGCTAAATCTAAGAATAGTATTAAAATAAGTGAAAATCTTAAATTAAAAATAGTAGTTAATAACGAATTACATATAATTAACCCCATAATAGTAGATGATTTGTTAATGACATAAAACCTTTATAAAACTTTAATATAAAAGCTCCTTTCTTAGGAGCTTTTTTTAATTTTGCTTCATGTCTGCATTAGCAAATTTGTATAAATACCACAAAACACCTTTACTCTTTATGTTGTTGAGTTGTGTTTTCTATGTGCAATTTGCTTATAACTTAGTACGCACAGACACTTTAAAACTATTACTACTCTATTTTGTATTATTTGTATTTGCCTATAAAATTATAAAAACGACTGGTTTTTATTTTAGATTGTTAGTAATTTTTGCACTAGTATTTAGATTGTTATTTTTATTTTCTACTCCAAATTTATCTCAAGATTTTTATCGTTTTATTTGGGATGGCAGAATGCTATTACAAGGTTTTAATCCTTATTTATATACACCAAACGCTTTTATTCAAAATAATATATTTCCTATAGCACAAGCTAAAGACTTGTATAATGGTATGGGAATTTTAAGCGCAAAACACTTTACCAATTATCCGCCACTTAATCAATTGTGTTTTGCAATTGCCGCATTGTTTTCTGGTAAAAGCATTTTGGGATCTGTGGTAGTAATGCGGCTTATAATTATAGCTGCAGATTTTGGAACTTTATACTTTGGAAAAAAACTTTTAGAACGTCTTAAGTTACCATCTCACAGAATATTTTGGTACATTTTAAATCCGTTTATAATTATTGAACTTACAGGAAACCTTCATTTTGAAGGTGTTATGATTTTCTTTTTGGTTTTAAGTTTCTATTTACTGCATTCTGGTAAGTGGAAATGGGCAGCGGTTGTATTGGCATGTTCAATTTCAGTAAAATTAATTCCGTTGCTATTTTTACCTTTATATTTTGGCTGGTTTATTAAGCAAAAACAAAATATTACTATAACGACACGTTTTACAAAACTTATCGTTTTTTATTGTACTACAGGTGTCGTTATACTATTATTTTTTATACCCTTTTTCTCGGTAGAATTTATAACTAATTATTCTAAAACTGTTGGTTTGTGGTTTGGTAATTTTGAATTTAATGCAAGTATCTATTATTTGGTTAGAGAAATAGGTTATGCGGTTTCTGGCTACAATGAAATTAAATTTATCGCTAAAATACTACCTATCATTTCATTACTCATTATACTAGGTTTTTCAGTTTTTAAACAAAATACTACCATACCAAAACTTACAACTTCAATACTTATAGCTTTTACGTGCTACTTATTTTTGAGTACAACTATACATCCTTGGTATATTGCTACGTTGGTTATTTTAGGTGTGTTTACTAATTATAAATTTCCGTTGGTTTGGTCTTTAGTCGTTGTATTAAGCTATGTGGCATATTCTAATAATGCAAATACGGAAAACCTTTGGATTATTGGATTAGAGTATTTAATTGTACACAGTGTTTTTGGTTATGAGCTACTTTATAATACCAAATCGGCATAAAAAAAAAGACCAATCAAATTAATGAATGGCCTTTATAATAGTGTTTTAAACTCAGCTTATTTTGCTTCGGCTGGTTTGTTTAGTTTTTGACTCATTTCCATAGAAATTGCAGAACGATCAAATTTTATTTTTCCAGCTAATGTTTCAATAACACAGCTATTATCTTTAGCGTTTAGCTCTACAACCTTACCGTGCATTCCGCTTTTGGTAATTACTTTTGTGCCACGGCTTAGTTCTGCTGCGAATTTTTTTTCTTGTTTAGAGCGTTTCATCTGTGGTGCAATCATAAAGAAGTACATTACAGCTAAAATGGCAATAAACGTTAAAAATTGACTTATATCTCCCATTAAAATTATTAGTTATGGTTGTGACCTTCGTGTCCTGGTTGAGTAGATGTTTTTGTAGTTGTTGATGTGCTAAGTGGATTAATTATAGCACTACCTGCTTTTGGTTTTGGTGCCGCAGCTTTAACTGGTGCATTAGGATCTTTTTCTACAAATGCAGTAATTTTAACAGCTTCGTTACCTTTGCCTGTATTAGTAACCATTGTTAATGTTTTAGACACTTTGTTATTGTTTCCTTTACCGTTAAACTTAACTGTAAATTCTCCTGTTTCGCCTGGTGCTACACTTTTAGTATAGTTAGAAGGTACTGTACAGCCACAAGTTGTGTTAATTTTACTTACAACTAACATTGAGTTACCTGTATTGGTATATTTAAAAATGGTTTCTACTGGTGTACCGTTTTCAATAGTACCAAAATCGTGCTCAGTTTTATTAAATGAAATTACTGGCAAATCACCAGCATTAGCATCTCTTTCTGCAGCTATGGCTACATTTTCCGTTTTAACTTTACTAGCAGCATCATCTTTACAAGATGTAAACGCTACCATACATAATGCGCTAAGGCCTAAAATTACTTTTTTCATTACTCTGTTTTTTTAAATTATTTTACTTTAATATCAAAAACGTATTTGACTAGCAAATGTAATAATATCTTATGTTTAATCAAAACTTTTAAAACCTTGTTAACAATTTAAAATTAAACTGTAAATACTTTTAAATTAAACCTCTACCTACTTTGTTGTGTATATTTTCAGACTGGTAGCCTTTAACTATCTTATCTAAAATACCATTAATAAACAAGCTACTTTTTGGTGTAGAATATTCTTTTGCGATTTCTAAATACTCGTTTATAGTCACTTTTGTAGGTATAGATGTGAATTTTTGAAACTCACAAATTGCCATTTTTAGTAATACACCATCTAAGCTTGCCAAACGGTCGGCATCCCAGTTGGTCGTCTTTTTTGAGATTTCTTCAGAAAACTTAGAATTATTTAATACAGTTTTCTTAAATAAATCTTTTGCAAACTCCATATCTTCTTCGTCTTTATACAAATCTGGCAATAAAAAAGTTTCTGGAGATGTGAGTTTTAATTTTCTTAAAATTCTAAGCACCGCTGTATTTACAACTGGCAAATCATCGACCCAAGTTAATTGCTTGTCTTCAAAATAATCGTAAAGCTTTTCGTTTGGCGCAATAATTTCAGTAAAAATGTCAATAACAAATTTTTTGTCTTTCTTAAATGATATTTCTAAATCGTTTATGTAATCTGTATAAAGTTGGCTTTTCAAAATTGCTTTAAAAAGGATATCTGTGTATTCAAAATCTAAATCCCAAAAATTTAGTCTTTGACTTTCAATATGCTCTTGCAGTAATTTATTTGTACTAATAAGTACTAAGAGTTGATTATCTACAAACCTTGTGTTTGGGTTTTTATCTAAATCGGTTCCTAAAATTTTTTGCTGAAGTTTTGCGTTATGATTCGCACTTTTTTTATGCAACTCTGTTAGTAATGCTAAAATAGATAAATACAAACCGTACATATTATCTATACTACGAATTAAAAACTTTTCGTCTTTAAGAATATCATCACTTTCTGTACCTTTAAAAGCGTACAAGGATTGCATTACTTTTGTTCTAATGTGTCTTCGGTTTAGCATGTTTAAGAACTAACTTTTAATTGTTTTTATAAAAAAAGGGTAAACCCATTATGGATTTACCCTGCAAAAATACTATTATTTAATGCTGTAATAAAAATTTAACGACTACTATTTAGAATTTTCTTTTTTACGAGTTGCAATGCGTTGTCTAGCAATATTTAATGCTGCATTATGAGTTGTTAATTCGTTTTGTTTTGCGTTTTCTAAAATTTCTAACGTTGTATGATATAGGTTTTCTGTTTTACGTATTATTTCTTGTTTATCGTAGTTTTCTAACTCTGCATAAACATTTATTATACCACCTGCATTAATTAAAAAATCGGGTGCATAAACAATTCCTTTTTCTTGCAAAATAAGACCATGTTTATTCTCGTCTGCAAGTTGGTTATTAGCAGCACCAGCTACAATATGCGCTTGCAATTTGTTTATAGTGTCGTCATTTATAGTTGCGCCCAATGCGCAAGGTGCGTATATATCCATAGGCTCACTATAAATATCGTTGCCCTTATAGATAGAAACTCCATATTTTGTACGGACGTGTTCTAAACGGTCTTTGCTAATATCTGTTATGGTAACATTGGCACCTTCATTAACTAAATGCTCAACTAAGGCTTCACCAACATTGCCAATACCTTGTACAAATACGTTTTTGTTTTCTAAAATTTCTGAGCCATACTTAAATTTGGCAGCAGCTTTCATTCCCATAAATACTCCATAAGCAGTAATTGGAGACGGATTGCCTGCACCACCTTTACTCTCAGAAATACCTGTAACATATGGTGTTACCTCTCTAACAGTATCCATATCTTCTGTTGCCATGCCTACGTCTTCTGCTGTAATATATTTACCACTTAAAGAGTGAACAAATTCACCAAAACGTCTCATTAACTCTGGCGTTTTTTGTGTTTTGGCATCTCCAATAATCACCGCTTTACCTCCACCTAAGTTTAAACCTGTAACTGCAGATTTAAAGGTCATTCCGCGAGATAGACGCAATACATCGTTAAGTGCTTCCCACTCGTTATTATACTGCCACATTCTGGTACCACCCAAAGCTGGTCCTAAAACTGTATTATGAATACCAATTATAGCTTTTAATCCAGTATCTTTGTCATTGCAAAAAACAATTTGCTCATGGTCGTCAAAAGAATGTTGCCCAAAAACTGGATCCATTTTTTTAAGTTCTTTTGAAGTTATTACATCTGATGTCATAAAAATCTTAAATTTAGTGTTGTTTAAATAATATATAAAAACAATACGCAAAAATAAATTTTAATTAGAGGATTAGCAAAATATTAACCAAAAAATAAGATTATAGCAATACTTTTGGTTTACATTATTAATTATGAAAGCACTAAAACACCTTAATAAATATTTTTTTAAATACAGATACCGACTAATTATCGGTATTATTATTACCATTATCGCTAAAATATTTGTGCTTTTTACACCAAAATTTGTTGGTGCTTCTATTGATTTAGTTGACGATAAATTAAACAATAAAATAACTACAGCATTTTTTCAACAAGAATTACTTACAAACGTACTTTATATAATAGGTGCAGCCATAGTAGTTGGCCTGCTAACGTTTTTAATGCGACAAACAATTATTAATGTATCGCGTTACATTGAGTACGATCTTAAAAATGAAATCTATCAGCACTACCAAGTTTTATCGCTAAACTTTTACAAATCTAATAGAACTGGTGATTTAATGAATCGTATTAGCGAAGATGTTGGTAAAGTAAGAATGTATGTTGGACCCGCTTTAATGTACACAATAAATACAATAACACTATTTGCAGTAGCATTTATATATATGTTTAATACTGCACCAAAATTAACATTTTACACCTTATTGCCACTACCCATTTTATCCGTAATAATTTACAAATTAAGTCGGTTAATTAACAAGCGTAGTACTATTGTGCAACAATCATTATCTACACTTTCTACCTACGCACAAGAAACGTTTAGTGGAATTTCCGTAATAAAATCTTACGGTATAGAACCTAAAACTAATATAGCGTTTGAAAAACTTTCTGCTAAAAACAGAGAAAAACAAATTAACCTCACTAAAGTACAAGCCTTATTTTTGCCATTAATGATATTATTAATAGGTATAAGTAACCTTATTGTTATTTATGTTGGTGGTATGCAATATATAAGTGGCGAAATTGAAGATATTGGTACAATTGCAGAATTTATAATGTTTGTAAACCTATTAACTTGGCCAGTTGCAACAGTTGGCTGGGTAACATCTTTAGTGCAACAAGCCGAAGCATCACAAGAGCGTATTAATGAGTTTTTAAAGACCGAACCAGAAATTAAAAACACAACTAAAGAGTTAACACCTATAAAAGGTAATATTGAATTTAAAAATGTTTCATTCATTTATCCAGATACTAAAATTAAAGCTTTAAAAGACATAAGTTTTTCGCTACAATCTGGTAAAACCCTAGCTATTTTAGGCAAAACAGGTTCAGGGAAATCTACAATTTTAGATATAATTAGTCGTTTATATGATATTAATAGCGGGGACGTATTGGTAGATAACACCACAATTACAGCATTAAATCTTTTTAGTCTAAGAAAAAGTATTGGCTATGTGCCACAAGATGCATTTTTGTTTTCAGACACTATAAAAAATAACATAAAATTTGGCAAAGAAAATGCAACTGAAAACGAAGTAATTGAAGCGGCAAAAAATGCCAAAGTTCATAAAAATATTATTGGTTTTACCAATGGATACAATACTATTTTAGGTGAGCGTGGCATAACACTTTCTGGCGGACAAAAACAACGTGTATCTATTGCAAGAGCCATTATTAAAAAACCAGATATACTTTTGTTTGACGATTGTTTATCTGCAGTAGATACCGAAACCGAAGAAAAAATACTCAAAAACTTAATACAACTTACCAAAGGCAAAACAACCATTATTGTAAGCCATAGAGTCTCTTCAGCAAAAAATGCAGATCAAATTATAGTGCTAGATGAAGGTAAAATTATTCAATCTGGCAACCACCAAAGCCTTACAAAAACTAATGGGTATTACAAAGAACTTTACACCAAACAACTCTCAGAAAAAGAAATCTTAAATTAGTTGCTAAGCTTACTTTTTTTTTAGATTTTTGAATTTGAAACTAAAAAACAGTTTAAACTATGAGTGACTATGAAATGATGGATAAAGAAGACATTTATTCTAAAGTACTTCGTGCAGGAAGACGCACCTATTTCTTTGATGTAAGATCTACTAAAGCTGGTGATTATTATTTAACAGTTACTGAAAGTAAAAAGTTTACCAATGACGATGGTTCTTTTCACTACAAAAAACACAAAATCTACCTTTATAAAGAGGATTTTGTAGAATTTAGAGAAATTTTAGCAGAAATGACAGATTATATCATCAACGAAAAAGGTGAAGAAGTTATTAGCGAGCGTCACCAAAAAGACTTTAAACGCGAAGAAAACTTTACACCTCAAAACACTAAAACACCACAAGATTTAGAGCCAAATACAGATAGTTTTACAGATATTAATTTTGAAGACATCTAAACCTCTATAAAATTATTAGAAAAAAACCGTTACACTTTGTAATGGTTTTTCTATTTTTAGACATTAACCAATCACCTATTTTCTATGCAACGTATTGTACTTTTATTAATTTTTGCCACCACTACTCTATTTTCTCAACAATCGCAAACCGAGTTATCTTATTATTTACCGCAAGATGTTGCGTACAATAAAACCATTCCGACACCCCAAAGTATTATTGGGCATAAGGTTGGCAAATGGCATATTACACACGATAAGTTGGTGCAATACATGTACGCATTAGCCAAAGCCTCTAATCGTATTACAATTGAAAATAGAGGTAAAACTTTTGAAGACAGACCATTATTATTACTAACCATAACCTCTGCTCAAAATCATAAAAACATTAAAACCATACAATCTACGCACGTTAATGCAACAGAAAGTAATTCTACAGCTATAGAAAACAGACCAATTGTGGTTTATCAAGGCTTCTCCATTCATGGTAACGAACCAAGTGGCTCTAACGCAGCATTGTTAGCAGCTTATTACCTAGCAGCTGCCGAAGGCGAAGCAATTAATACCTTACTAAAAAACACTGTTATTTTATTTGATCCATCGTACAATCCAGACGGGTTACAACGCTTTGCCTATTGGGCAAATACCAATAAAAACATAAACCTTAACCCAGACCCAAATGATAGAGAATATAGCGAAGTTTGGCCTGGAGGACGTACTAACCATTATTGGTTTGATATGAATAGAGATTGGTTACCTGTACAATTACCAGAATCTAGAGTAAGAATTGCTTCTTTTCATAAATGGATGCCCAACATATTAACCGATCATCATGAAATGGGTACCAACTCAAGTTTCTTTTTTCAGCCTGGTATTCCATCGCGTACACACCCATTAACACCAAAATTAAATCAAAAATTAACAAAAGGCATCGCAACCTACCATGCAAAGGCTTTAGATAAAATTGGGTCTTTATATTATTCTGAAGAAAGTTTTGATGATTTTTACTATGGTAAAGGCTCAACGTTTCCAGATATTAATGGTGGTATTGGCATTTTGTTTGAACAGGCCAGCTCTCGTGGACACATGCAAGAAAGTGAAAATGGTGTATTAACATTTCCATTTACAATAAAAAATCAGTTTACAGCTGCATTATCAACGCTAAATGCTGCCAATGGTATGCGTAAGGAGATTTTAAACTACCAGCATAATTTCTTTAAAAACGCACGTAAAGAAGCTACAAAAGAAGGTAATAAAGCGATTGTCTTTGGTGACGAAAAAGATGCTGCAAAAACGTATCATTTAGCAGAAATACTAAACCGACACAACATTAAGTTTCACAATATAAAATCTAATTTTTCTGCAAACGGAAAAAATTATAAAAAAGGATATAGTTATGTTGTACCCAAAAACCAAAAAAACACACGATTAATAAATGCCATGTTTGAGAAACGAACAACGTTTCAAGATAGTTTGTTTTACGATGTGTCTGCATGGACATTTCCGTTGGCATTCAACTTAGATTATACCGAAACAACTATGGCAAATGCAGGCGATTTAGTTACAAACTTGCAACATCAAAATGGTGGTGTAAATTCTAACAGTGACTATGCGTATTTATTTGAATGGCACGAGTATTATTCGCCAAAACTTCTAAATCAAATTTTAAAAAAAGGGCTACGTGCTAAAGTAAGCATGAAATCTTTTAAGGCAAATGGCAAGTCTTACGATTATGGCACAATATTGGTTCCTGCTAAAAATCAAAATTTAAGTCCTGCTAAAATTTATTCATTTTTAAATAACAAAGCACAAGAAAGTTTTATAAAAATAGATGCCGTTGCCACAGGTTTAACAGATGGTATAGATTTGGGTAGTAATAATTTTAAAGCTTTAGAATTGCCAAAAATTGCACTTTTAGTAGGAGATGGCATTACCTCTTATGATGCTGGCGAGATTTGGCATTTGCTAGATACGCGATACGATATAATAGCAACAAAACTAGACACAAAACGTATCAGTCGTGCAGATTTAAGCCGATACAATACGATTATAATGGCAAATTCGTATTCTGGATTAGATGATACAAACACTGCAAAACTAAAATCTTGGGTTAAAAATGGAGGTACTTTAGTAGCATACAGAAATGCTCTGCGTTGGCTAAACACTAAAGATGTACTCAAAATAGATTTTAAAAAGAAAGCATTAATAGCAAAAAACATTAGCTATGAGCAACGCAGCGATTTTAGAGGTGCACAAGTTATTGGTGGCGCTATTTTTGAAACAAAACTAGATCGCTCTCACCCTATAAATTTTGGGTATAAAAACGATAAATTAGCGATGTTTAGAAATACAACACTATTTATTAATGCCGATAAAAACAGCTACAATAACCCAATACAATACACAAAAAAACCACTATTAGGTGGTTATATTTCTAAGCAAAATTTAGATAGCCTAAGCAACTCTGTACCATTAAAAATTGGCAGATTTGGCAGCGGTAAAATTGTTGCTTTTACAGACAATACAAATTTTAGAGGCTTTTGGTATGGTACAAATAAATTATTAATGAATGCTATTTTATTTAGAGATGAATTATAAATAACTGTTCCACAAAAACACGTATTAAAAAACCCAATAAATAGCGACTAAAAATTGCTATTTATTGGGTTTAGGGCTTATAATATTTACATCTTGAAACGCAATTGCACCACGTATAATACCAGAAATTAAATGGTGCATCGCATCAATAATTTGCATTTTTAATTCGCTTTTATGGTAAATAATACTCACTTCTCGCGCTGGAGATGGTGCTTTAAAATGCCTTAAATTGGGATTTAAATTTTCTTTAATATCTAAGGTATGCAAATACGGAAGCAGTGTCATGCCCAAACCTTCATTAGATAGTTTTATTAACGTTTCTATGCTACCGCTTTCTAATTGAAAACTATCATCTATTTGGTCTTTTAACGCTTTACACAGGTTAATAACACCATCTCTAAAACAATGTCCATCTTCCAAAAGCAACATATCTTCTATATCTAAATCGGTAATATTAATCTCTTTTTTATCCTTTAGCCTATGGTTATCTGGTATATAAGCCACAAATGGCTCGTAATACAACACACGTTCTTTTATAGTTTCTCTTTCTAAAGGTGTGGCAACAATTGCTGCATCTAAATGCCCATCGTTAATGCGTGTTAAAATATCTTCGGTTGTTAACTCTTCAATTTTTAACTTCACTTTGGGGTATTTTTTAATGAAGTTTTTTAAAAACATAGGCAACAAAGTTGGCATTATAGTAGGTATAATACCTAATCTAAATTCGCCACCAATAAACCCTTTTTGTTGATCAACAATATCTTGTATTCGATCTGCTTCATTAACGATATTACGTGCTTGATAAATAATTTTTCGTCCAACATCTGTAACCTCAATTGGCTTTTTACTTCTATCAAAAATAATAATGCTTAACTCATCTTCTAATTTCTGAATCTGCGTACTCAATGTGGGTTGCGTTACAAAACATTTTTCAGCAGCCTTTGTAAAATTTTTATGTTCTGCTATGGCTAAAGCGTATTTAAGTTGTGTAATTGTCATCTGTATTCATTTAGTCTATAAAAGTATAAAAACTATTCATAGAAACTATACCGAAAAGGGATTAATTATTATTAAATTTGAATTAAACAAAAAAACAAAATATTATGACACTAAATAGTTTGGGTTTAGAGACCAAAAAAGCAAAAGTATTGGCTAAAGATTTAAATACGTTATTAGCAAATTTTCAATTATACTATCAAAATTTAAGAGGTATTCATTGGAATATAAAAGGAAAAGCATTCTTTGATTTGCATGTTAAGTTTGAAGAATTGTACACAGACGCAAACCTCAAAGTCGATGAAATTGCAGAGCGTATTTTAACTTTAGGCGAAACACCATTACACACCTTTGAGGATTATACAAAAGCAGCAAAAGTCCCCGTTGGAAAAAATATTTCTGAAGATGATAAAGCCGTACAGTTAATTGTAGATTCGCTTTCAGAATTATTAAAAATTGAACGTTCTATTTTAAAAACCTCAGATGAAGCAAATGATGAAGGTACAAACTCTATGATGAGCGATTTTATTACCCAACAAGAAAAAACCGTTTGGATGATGAAAGCTTGGTTAGGTGAAACTGTTTAAAAAGAACCAAAATCGCTTTGCTTTTAGAAACTAGAATTAAGACTTATCCGATTAAGTTTACAACTATTGGTTTTAAAATTTAAGCAGTTAAAAGTAACTACATATTAAAAGAGAAAGCCAGCAAAACACTAGCTTTCTCTTTTTTGATTGCTAATGATTATACTATTTAGAACCGTATATTTAATTCCAAATCTTTATCTGCAACTTTAAATTTTGCATCGTCGTATTGTGTTGGTCCAAAAGACATTACGTTATTAGACATGCGGTAATATTCTAATGGCATTCCGTTGTCTTTAAAATCATTTTTTTGTTGTCATTTTCATCGTGCATTGCCTTTATAGCGTAATCTCCTGTCTGCACATTTGTAAAGGTAATAGTTACTTTACCATCTTTTTAGCCGTTATTATTTAAAAAACTATAAATAATTTGAATTATAGGGTTTGTACCATTTCTGCATTGAAATTATCGCAATAAAACCCCTTTTTTCTTTTACAATAATTTCAATGCAAAAATGGTATTATTTTGAATAATAATTGGTTTGAGTAACGCAAATACAATTTGTTTTTAATGCTAGTCTCATATTAAAAAAGCCCTAAAGAATAATATCTTTAGGGCTTTTAGTAATTTACATAATATATTTTGATGTTTTAATCACATGCACTTTCAAAAGATAAGAATTCATTATTAGACTCTAACATAATGAAGTTTTCGCTACATTGAGCTACTGTCCAATCTAAATTTGAGATACCATCAAATGGTTCAGGTAAAGAAATAAACATAAATACTTCACCAGACTGAGGGTTGCTAGACAGACTCCAAGTACCATTATAAGCATTATTTTGCATAGAAGCCGTAACAGTTCCATCTGCATTAAAATTAAACTCAGCAGATGAGTTTGGTGTAAGACTAGATGTTGAATACCACACATCACAATCCGTAAAATACGCTACAATACCATCTTCACTACAATCTGCAGGCTCGTTATCATCGTTACAATCTACAACGTTATTTTCTGTAAAACCTAAGCATTCTGCGACACACATATTTGGGAATACTTCAATAATAGTTTCTCCAGAATCTGATACATACTCAATACATACTGGATCTACGGGTTCGTCTTCACATTCAGTACAATCATTACCTCCACCAAAATCACCGTAACAATCTGTTAAGATAACTTCGATATCTTCTGAACTATTAATGGTTGCCACAGTTTCATCCTCTAAAGTTACTGTAAAAGGATAAACAAAATCAAAGTTGTACACATTGTATAAAACATTACCAAATTCTTCTTCAGAATTTATTGTTATAGTTGTTTCATCATCTACAATAATAGAAAATGGGTAGTTTAATGTAAAACACTCCACACCACCACCTGGGTTATAATCTTCTTCGCAAGACTCTAAAAAGTCATCATCAGTAAAACCGTCGCATTCAGCATAACAAGCATTTGGGTATGTCATAGTAAAAGTATCTCCATTTGGATCTATAATCTCAACACATACAGGATCTAACTCGTCAGAACAATCACATATTTCTAAATCATCAAAAGTACAAGTATCTAATAAAGATATAAACTCTTCTTCATTGTTTATAGTTACTATCTCAATAGTATTGGTGTTTTCGTTATATGTTTCTACATTAAAGGGAAATGCAATTCCATTTACATATAGGTTATCCGTAGAATTAATCATAACATCGACTAAACCATCTAAATCGGCTATAGTAACAGTTGTGCCATTATTGTAAGATATTGTTAATGGGTAAACAAAATCGAAGCAAAAATCAAAAACCACATTTCCAGCTGGGTTGCTAGTTTGCGTAACGTTACCATATTCGTCAAAGTTACTTTTTAGTTCATTTAACGCTTCAGTAATTGAAGAACTCTCTTCAGTTTGTTGCTCATCTTCTACAAATGGTTCATTGTTTGTACAAGACGTAATTAAGAAAAGTAGCATTAACATGCTTAATACTGCGGATTTTAAATTTTTCATTTTTAAATAAATTTTGGTTTAAACTTGTTTTAAATCGGTTAATCGTTAATAAGACAATCTATAAAGTAAAAACCCTACTTTTTTCTCAAATTTATTTTTTCATAGTTTTGGGTATTCTTTTTTTTTAACTTCAACTAATTTCTAAACCGATAATGACTAAAAACAATTGTAATATATGTCTCACTAAAATTTTTGAGAATATATATAACACCTATGCAAAAGACATAAGACGTTTTTTATATTTTAAAACGCAAGATGTGGATACAGCTGAGGATATTTTACAAGAAGTCTTTATAAAACTTTGGGATAATTGTAGTAATGTAGATTATGATAAAGTAAAAAATTACCTTTATAGTATTGCCAATAATATGTTTTTAAATGAGGTTAAACACCTTAAAGTAGTGCAAAACTATAATCAGCTTAATAAGAAAGAAAGTACCAATGAGTCTCCAGAATTTATTATGCTCGAAAAAGAGTTTATGCACAAACTAGAAACGACAATTGCCAGTTTACCAGAAAAACAACGTGAAGTCTTTTTAATGAATCGCATCGAAAAGAAAAAATACAAAGAGATTGCAGAGAAGTTAGATATTAGTGTAAAAGCTGTTGAAAAACGAATGCACCAAGCTTTGGTTATTATGCGTAAAGAAATAGGAAATGTTTAAAAAAGTAAATTTATAAGTAGGGTTTTTATTTTATGGGTTGTCTTATTTATGTAACACTATGAAAAAAGAATTTTCACATAACGATTCAGATATCTTTTTAGCCCAATGGTTAGAAGGCGAGCTTTCAGATAATGACTTAAAAAATCTGATAAGCGAGGATGATTTTTCTGCTTATTTAAAGTTAAGAAAAGGCATGGACGTTGCAGAGAAGTTAAATGCTCCTGTCACAGATTCATTTGCGAAAATTAAAAATAGAATAGAGAATAAAAAGCAAAAAGTAAAGCCATTATATACTAATTGGACAATTGGTGTTGCGGCTTCTATTGTTTTGTTATTTGGTTTGTTTACAATTTTTGGAAATAAGACTATTACTACTGAAACTGGATTTGGAGAGAGCAAATCTATTGTGCTTTTAGATGGATCGGAAGTTATTCTGAATTCAAAATCTAAAATCACATACAACGAAGATAATTGGAAAGAAAATCGCACGTTACAACTAGAAGGTGAAGCTTATTTTAAAGTTGCCAAAGGAGAAACATTTACGGTGCAAACAGGCAATGGTTCTGTTACAGTACTCGGAACACAGTTTAATGTTAATTCAACTCAAGATTTTTTTGATGTTGTTTGTTATGAAGGTAAAGTAAGTGTAAAAACCTCTGAGAATTACAGTGTACTTTTACCAAACAATACAGTGCGAAGCGTTAAAGGTTACCCTGTTGTAACTTCTAAAAATTTAGATAAAAAACCAACTTGGATTGATGGAGAAAGCACTTTTAAAAGTGTACCATTGCGTTACGTTATAAAAGCTTTAGAAAACCAGTATAATATTACATTTAATGCAGAAGCTATAAATAAAACAGATGTTTTTACAGGTAGTTTTCCAAACAACAATTTAAATATCGCTTTAAAAACCGTCTTTGAGACACTCAGTATAAGCTATTATGAAAATGAAAACCGTAACATTAAACTGAGGTATAAGGAATGAGGTTAATCTTTATCTTAGTTTTAATGTTATTACCTACACTAGCCTTTTCTCAAGAAGAGGCTTTTTACATTGAATTTAAAGACGTAGCCTTGGTTGATGCCATAGAACATATAGAAAACACTTATAATGTACTTTTTTCTTATAAAGACGATTATGTAAAATATAAAAAGATAAGCTTAGACCGTAAAAAAAGAACGCTTTCCGAAACATTAAACGAACTCCAAGAAGCCACAAAACTTTATTACAATGTGGTAGACCAACGTTATATTATTATCAGTCAAGTTAAAGATAATCAGACGATAACGGAGAACTTAGATAAAGTCGTAATACGAAGCTATTTGGCAAAAGGTATCGAAAAAAACAGCCAAGGAGTGTTTAAAATATATCCATCTCGCTTTGGAATTCTACCAGGTTTAACCGAACCAGATGTACTAGAAAGTATTCAATTATTACCAGGTGTTTTAAGTCCTAATGAGACTGCAACTGGCTTTTTTGTTAGAGGTGGATCATCTGATCAAAACCAATTGATTTGGGATGGCATCAACCTCTACCACAAAGGCCATTTATTTGGCATGATATCTCCACTAAACCCCAATGTTACTTCCGAAATTAAGTTTGTAAATAAAGGTACTCATGCCCGGTATGGAGAACGCTTATCTAGTGTTATAGATATCAGTTCTAGGACTTCAATTAGCAATAAGGTAAAGGCTGAAATAGGTTTTAACGGCGTTAATGCAGATGCAATTTTAGACTTACCACTCATTGAAAATAAATTAAATATACAAGCCTCATTAAGGCGAAGTTATGCAGATGTATATAAAACAGAAACTTTTAAAGAGTTTGCTAAAAAAGTATTTGAAAGCACCAAAATCAGTCAAAGTAAAGATGATGATAACAATTTTTCATTCTTAGATTACAACATAAAATTGAATTATAAACCCAATACTAAAAACAGCTTTTATATTAGTCTTATAGGAATAGATAATCAATTAAATTACAGATTTAGCAATTTAGAAAACAATAACGATTTTAATGACATTTTAAAGATTAAAAATATAGGTTATGGTATTGGTTGGAAGTATATTTGGAACAAAAAGCTAAAACAAAATACCCAAGCTTTTTTTTCAGATTATAAGCTCAATTATAACTATATCACCTCCGAAAATAACGAGCAAGTATCAGATTTTGAAAAACGTAACACCATTTTTGATTCAGGCATTTCTACGGAACTCAACTATAAAGCTTCCAAACTAAACAACTATACTGGTGGTTATCAATACACGCTTAAGGATGTAGCTTATGCTTTTATAAACACTACAGACTTACGCTTCGTATTAGATACCGAACAAAAAATTGTACAGTCGCATAGTATATTTGGGCAATATGATTATAACAATTCAAAACTATTAGACGTTTCCTTTGGGTTACGTAGTACTTTTTTTAAAGGGCTAGATGCTTTTAGAATAGAACCTAGATTACTTGTTTTTAAAGAATTGAATCCGCACTTAAAACTACAGGCAAGTGCAGAAATTAAAAATCAAATTATTAGCGAAATAGACGAAACTGTATTTAGCGATTTATCCTTAGAAAATAGAGTTTGGCGATTAGCAAATAATAATAATTTCCCTATAATGAATAGTAAACATACCTCAGCAGGTTTTACTTATACCAAGAACACTTTTAGTTTTGATACGGATTTTTATTATAAAAAACTAAAAAATGTTACCGCTCTTTCACTAGGGTTTTTAAACCCTGAGAATAGTAGTTTTAATATTGGTAATCAGAATGTTTTTGGCATAGACGTATTTATAAAAAAGCGATTCAATGGGTTTAATTCTTGGGTTAGTTATGCTTATAATAGTGCTCAAAGTGAGTTTAAAAACCTTAATAATGGCAACCCTTTTAAATCTAAATCTAACGTTACACATGCTTTATCTACGGCATTAAGTTATAAGTTAGATGGTTTTCAGGTGGCATTAGGATGGAAATGGCAAACAGGAAAACCATATACTATTGCAGAAACAAATAACGATGGTGAGTTTGAATTTAATAACGGGGTAAACACAGCAGAGTTGCCTGTATATCATCGCCTCGATTTATCTTCGACATACAGTTTTAAAATATTTAACAGGAATAAATTAAGGGGTAAAATAGGAATTTCGGTTCGTAATCTCTACAATAGAAAAAATTTAATAAGCCGAGAATACATAGGTAATAATAGCTTGAACGATCCTATTGAACTCACAGAACGTTATTCTATAGGAATTACACCTAATTTTATGTTTAGACTGTATTGGTAAACATAGCTCTATATCAATTGTAAAGACTGAGTCCTACTGTAAAGAATACGATTAGTCTTTTCTCTTTTTTGATTGCTAATAATTTTACGACTTAGAAACGTATATCAATTCTAAGTCTTTATCTGCAACTTTAACTTTTGCATCGTCGTATTATGTTGACCCAAAAGGCATTACGTTATTAGACATGCCGTAATTTTCTAATGGCATTCACTGTTAGTTATGCCTTTATCTTGAGAAAAGCTAAATACTGAAGTTAAAACTAATACGGTTTTTAAAATAGATTTTTTTTGACTCTATGTTGATTTAAATAGGTTGCCAAAGAAAAGGAATTCTATTACCTATGTTTATAAAATGCTTAAAACTAATGTAATGCCCTATTGCAATTGCGCTGAAAAAATTATAACTTCGC
>JBMYXP010000020.1:0-22190 GCA_049608525.1 Winogradskyella sp. | reverse complement strand
AAGAAAAGGTAGGAGTTTCTAAAGTCAAATTGTTATATAAACGAATACAAAAAAATGAACAGAGAACTATTAATAAAAAAGTGGTTAGACCAATCCCTAAATACTGAAGAGCAAAACGCTTTTGAACAGCTTACGGACTATAACGAACTCATACAACTAAACACTGCTTTAAAAAATTTTAAAGCTCCAGAGTTTTCTATTGAAGACACCTATAAAAATCTACAACCCAAACTAAAATCTACAACCCAAAAAACAAACTGGCTACAACCACTATTAAAAATTGCAGCCATTTTTGTGTTAGGCTTTAGTCTGTTTTATTATACAACGACATTAGACACCGAGATTACAACAACCATTGCAGAACAAACACATATTGAGTTACCAGATGCCTCTAAAGTTAATCTAAATGCAAACTCAGACCTAACATATAATAAAACGAATTGGAGCACAAAAAGAGAAGTACAACTAAATGGAGAAGCTTTTTTTAAAGTCGCAAAAGGTCAAAAATTTAATGTCATAACTACAGATGGTATGGTTGGAGTTTTAGGCACGCAATTTAATGTAAAACAAAGACACTCTTATTTTGAAGTTACCTGTTACGAAGGTTTAGTTGCCGTAACGCACCATAATAAAACAATTAATCTACAACCAGGAAACACGTTTAAGTTTATAGACGGAAAGCAGGTTGCTAACAAAAAAACAACCGCAACACAACCCACATGGTTAATTGGCGAAAGCAACTTTACAAACACCCCATTAAAGCATGTAATTAGTGAGTTTGAAAACCATTACAACTTAAAAGTTAAAGTTAATACTGAAGATGCATCTCGTTTATTTACAGGAAGCTTTACGCACAAAAACTTAGATTTAGCATTACAATCTATTACAATACCATTAAATTTGAGTTATAGCAAATCAAAAACTTCAATTATACTAAAGCGTGAATAAACCGTTACTACGTATCATTCTATTTTATTTTATTTTCACCTTTTGCAGCGTTTCATATAGCCAAAATATAAAAGGTGAAAAATCACCTCTTACCCAAGTTCTTTTAACTTTAGAAACGCGTTACAATATTAAATTTTCTTTTGAAACTAAAACTGTAGAGCGTATTTTAGTTGATAAATTGCACCCAGAATTATCACTTACTCAAGCTTTAAAACAGCTACAGATTTTAACGCAACTCCAGTTTAAGATACTAAACAATCGTTTTATTGCCATTACACCACCAAAAAAAAATAACCGCAATAAAAACATACAACAATTAGACGAAGTTGTTATCAATAACTACTTAGCAAAAGGCATTAGCAAAACCATTAATGGAGCAATTAGTATCAAAACAAAAGCGTTTGATATGCTACCAGGTGTAATAGAACCCGATGTTTTACAAATAGTAGAACGTTTACCGGGTATTGTTAGTGTTAATGAGCGTATTTCTAACCTTAATATTAGAGGTGGCACAAACGACCAAAACCTCATTGTGTACGATGGTATTAGACTGTACCAGTCTGGGCATTTTTTTGGTCTTATTTCTGCATTTAATCCCTATTTAACGGAAGACATAACGGTTTCAAAAAACGGAACAAGCGCAAAATTTGGCGATGGAGTATCGAGTATAATTTCAATAAAAAATTCCGACAGCATCAATGGGCAACTAAAAGCAGGTTTTGGCGTAAACCTTTTAAGTATAGATGGTTTTGCTAAAATTCCGTTGTCTAAAAAAACAGCATTACAACTTTCGGCACGTCGCTCTATTACAGATGTTTTTAGCTCGCCAACATATAATACTTATTTTGACCGTATTTTTAGAGATTCAGAATTTAATACAAGTACAACATCTAACACCTTAAAATCTGAAGAGGAACGTTTTTTTTTCTACGACCTCAATGCTAAATTTTTATACGATATTAATAAAACTACCAAACTGCGATTTAACGTTGTAACTTTATTTAATACCCTTAATTACAACCAAACATTTACAGATAGTAATACCACATTACAGACAAGAAAAAGCACGCTAAACCAAACGAGTTTTGGCACTAGCATTAGCTATTCTAAATATTGGAAAAATGGTATTAACACCACATTGAAAACCTATTTTTCGAGTTACAATTTAGATGCAGAAAACACTAATGTAACAAGCAGCCAAAAGTTAATACAAAAAAATGATGTAGCAGATTACGGCATCCGTTTAGAGGCACAAAAATCTGTATCAAAGCATATAAAGCTTACTGCTGGCTACCAACTTAATGAGGTGGCAGTTTCTAATTTTGAAGATGTTATTAACCCAACGTTTACAAGTTTATCAAAAAAAATTATTCGCACACATGCGTTATTTGGCGAAACTAAATGGACTTCTAATTCTAAAAAAACATATATAAAATTTGGGCTTAGAGGTAATTATTTTGAAAAATTTGCTCGGTTTTTAGTCGAACCCCGATTAAGCGTTAACCAAAAAATTTCTAACTATTTTAGGCTTGAAATTTTAGGCGAATTAAAAAGTCAGTCCTTAACGCAAATTATTGATTTGCAACAAAATTTTTTCGGAATAGAAAAACGCAGATGGCAATTAGCAGATACTAATAGTGTACCTATTATTACGAGTCAACAAGTATCGGTTGGTCTTAATTATAATAAAAACGGCTGGCTAATGGCTGCCGAAGGTTATTATAAAAAAGTGAATGCTATTTCTGCACAGAGCCAAGGATTTCAAAATCAATACCAATTTACAAATGCTATTGGCGCATATAACATAAAAGGTTTTGATATTTTATTAAACAAGCGTTTTACAAACATAAGTACTTGGCTAAGTTACAGTTATAGCAAAAACAATTACCTGTTTAGCGCCTTAAATAACGGCAAAAGCTTTCCTAATTCTGTAGATTTAAAACATGTTATAAATACATCGTTAACGTATAACTTTAATGGTTTAAAAATAGGTCTGGGCATTAATTGGCATTCTGGTAAACCTTACACATTACCCTTGGAAACACAAAATAATAATACCAATACTATTGATTACCAATCTCCAAATGCAGAACGCTTAAATGCTTATTTTAGAACAGATATTTCTGCAACTTACAATTTTAAGCTATCAAAAAAAGTGAATGGAGAGTTTGGAGTTTCTATCTGGAATCTTTTTAATAAAACCAACATCATCAATAGGTATTACACACTAAATACAGACGATACTATTATAAAAATTGATAATCCGTCTTTAAAATTTACACCCAATTTTAGCTTTAGAGTTCATTTTTAAAGTTAGTTTTACTGCGACAAACACAATATTTATGACCGAACAAAACCTTTATAAACTCCGTTATCCTATTGGCGAATTTATAAAACCAGAAACTATAACTTCGCAACATATTAAAGATTGGATTATTGATATTGAAGCGTTTCCTAATGCAATTATAGAAGTAACTAAAAACTTAAACAAAACCCAACTAAACTATAAATACAGACCTAAAGGCTGGACGATAAAACAAGTGGTGCATCATTGTGCCGATAGTCATATAAACAGTTTACTTCGATTTAAACTCGCTTTAACAGAAGATGAGCCAACAATAAAACCGTATTTTGAAGAACGTTTTGCAGAATTAATTGATTACACTCAACCGATAGATGCTACATTACTAATTCTTAAAGGAATACATAAGAAACTGGGCATTATTTTAAGAAATCTAAACCAAGATGAATTACAACGTCAGTTTATTCACCCAGAACATGGCAAACGCTTTTCGTTAAAAGAAACTATTGGTGTTTATGCTTGGCATAGCAACCATCATTTAGCACATATAAAACAAGCTTTAAAGTTTAATGGCGAATTTTAACAGGTTTTACTAAAAGCATCGTTATTAAAAACTAGCAAATGCTTTAACGGCATTACTAAACGCTTTGGGCTGGTCTAATTGCAATTGTATCGGTAAATAGTACAATTTGTCTTTTAAATTTTCATTTACAGATAAACGTACATAATCTTTTTCGGTAGTTAAAATTAAAGGTTTACGTGCCAGTAATTTAATATCTGAGGGTTTAAAATTATAATGATCGGGGTATTCTAAATGGCTAAATTGTAATCCGTTTTTATTTAAAAAATCTACTAACGGTTTTGCATTGGCAATGCCAGTTACTAAAGTAAATTTTGGTAAAGTTTTTAGTTTTAATTCGTTATAAGCAGAAATTACAGTTTCAGAATATGCTATATGGCTAAAAAATACCTGTTGGTGGTTTTGTAATTTTAGTTTTGAAACAATTTCTTGTTTTTCAATTTTAGTAATATCACTTTTACACTTTGAAACTACAATGATATTGGCACGTTTTGCACCAGAACGTGGCTCACGCAAATTACCAGTTGGCAATACCACATCTTTATAATATAAATTAGTATAAGCTGTAAGCAAAATATTAAACCCTGCATTTACTTTTCTATGCTGGTAGGCATCATCGAGCAAAATTACTTCAGGTTTATTTTTAAGACTCCTAAGTTGGTGTATGCCATTTTGCCTATCAGTATCTACAGCGACTGTTACATCTTTAAACTTAGAAAAAAACTGAAAAGGCTCATCTCCAATAGTATCGGCATTGGCGGTTGTATCTGCCAAAACAAAACCGTTGGTTTTTCGTTTATAACCACGACTTAACGTCGCAATTTGCTTTTCATCTTTTAATAACCGAATTAAATATTCAATCATTGGCGTTTTTCCTGTGCCACCAGTACTTAAATTTCCAACACAAATTACAGGAAAATTGTAAGATTTTGAAGATAACACACCTTTGTTATACAACACATTACGCAACCATGTTACCACATAGTATATAGGTACAATAGGACATAAAAGAATTCTGATAATTTTCATTACTGCGAAATAAGCAAAACTAAATGTTATAGATAAGACAAATACAATATTAACAAATTCTGACGCATTGTAATACTATTATTAAAAATTACAAATGAAATATACTATTTTTGAAACAAACTTAGAGGTTATGATTGTTCAAGATGTTATAAATCATTTACACCATTTAGCACCATTGGCTTATGCCGAAGATTTTGATAATGTTGGGCTTTTAGTTGGCAACAAAAACCAAGAAATTACAGGTGTACTTATTACATTAGACACGCTCGAAACTGTTGTAGATGAAGCTATTACAAACAACTGCAATCTCATAGTAAGCTTTCACCCTATTATTTTTAAAGGCTTAAAAAAACTAACAGGCAAAACCTATGTAGAGCGTGTGGTTATTAAAGCCATACAGCACAACATAGCCATTTTTTCAATTCATACTGCTTTAGACAATGCTTACACAGGTGTAAATTCTATTATTTGTAAGCAATTAGACTTAAAAAATACACGTATTTTAATACCGCAAACTGCTACTATAAAAAAGCTAAAAACCTACGTACCCAAAGCTAGTGCAGCACAATTAAGGTCCGCGTTATTTAATGCTGGTGCTGGCAATATTGGTAACTACGCGTCTTGCAGCTTTAATGTTGAAGGCAAAGGCACATATCTAGGTAATAAAAACGCAAACCCTGTAATAGGTAAAAAAGGAGAATTACATACCGAAGCAGAAACTGCAATATCTGTTACCTTTAAAAAACATTTAGAATCTAAAATTTTAGACACTTTATTTAAGGCACATCCGTATGAAGAAGTAGCCTACGAAATACTAACTTTAGACAACACCAACCAACATATTGGTATGGGAATGATTGGCGAATTAGAACACCAACTTTCAGAAAAAGAATGCTTAGAACTGGTAAAACAAAAAATGAACACCCAAGCCATTAGACATTCAAAATTATTAAATAAACCAATAAAACGCATCGCAGTTTTAGGTGGTTCGGGCAGTTTTGCAATTAATGCTGCAAAGGCAAATAAAGCCGATTTATTTATTACTGCCGATTTAAAATATCATGATTTTTTTAGCGCAGAAAACACTATTGTTTTGGCAGATATTGGACATTATGAGAGTGAGCAGTTCACAAAAACGTTTTTAGTAGAGTATCTCTCAAAAAAAATGCCTAATTTTGCAATCATTTTATCAAAGACAAATACAAACCCGGTAAAGTATTTATAATTATGGCGAAAAAAGCTGAAGTTTCTGTTGAAGAACGATTAAGAGCATTATACGATTTACAATTAATAGACTCTAGAGTAGATGAAATAAGAAATGTTAGAGGCGAACTTCCTTTAGAGGTTGAAGATTTAGAAGACGAAGTTGAAGGGTTAAACAAACGTATTGAAAAATTCGATGACAGCCTTGCTGCTATAGACGACCAAATTAGTGGCAAAAAAAATGTAATTGAAGAAGCAAAAAGTTTAATAAAAAAATACAGTGAGCAACAAAAAAATGTTAGAAATAACAGAGAATACAACTCATTGACCAAAGAGATTGAATTTCAGGAATTAGAAATTCAATTGGCTGAAAAAAACATCAAAGAATTTAAGGCTAAAATTGAACAGAAAAAAGTAGTTATTTCTGAAACAAAAGAGCGTTTAAAAGATCGAAATGCGCATCTTAAGCATAAAAAAAGTGAATTAAGCGACATCTTAAAGGAAACCGAAAAAGAAGAAGATGCTCTAAACAAAAAATCTGAAGAGTTTCAGAAAAAAATTGAAGAACGCTTAGTTAAAGCCTACAAAAGAATAAGAACAAACGTTAAAAATGGTTTAGCAGTTGTTGCTATAGAACGTGGTGCATCTGGCGGTTCTTTTTTTACAATTCCGCCGCAAATACAAGTCGAAATTGCATCTCGTAAAAAAGTAATTACAGATGAGCATAGCGGACGTATCTTAATTGATGCAGAGTTAGCTGAAGAAGAAAAAATAAAAATGAATAAGTTATTTGCTAAATTAAGTAAATAAACAGTTTATAATAATATTTATAGAAAGCCTTTGCACTAGCAAAGGCTTTTTTATTTAGTAAAACTTTATAATAATGCGCAATAAGGTTCTGTAACTTTATACGACTACAAAAAAAAGAAAAACTTAGAGTTTCCCTTTATTGAGACTTTTAATTATTATTGAGAACAAAACTAAACCATTATGCGTTTTATACCACTTTTGTATTAAAATTTCTGTAAAAGAAAACGATGATTTTTTTTCTTTATTTGAAACAGAAAACTAAACCAAACCTATGGACTGGTAGTCCATAAGTTTGGTTTGCAGACTAAAAATCTGCTTCGTTAAATAACAAATAGATAACACCATAAATTCGTGAAAACTCGTGAAATCCGTGTCAAAAAAAATTAGAAGTTAAAATAATATGCACTAAAGCACCTAGTTTTAACTAAATTTAAAAATCCGTAAAATTCAAAATAAAATGAAAAAATTAGTTTACATTTTTAGTGTTGCATTAGTATTTAGCTGCCATAACCAAGCACAAGTTAATGCTAAACAACAGGCTGTAATAAATGCAAAACCTATTACTGTACCTTTAAAAAACGGTAAAGCCAAGGCTTATTTTGCAAGTGGCTGTTTTTGGTGTGTAGAAGCCGTATATGAAAGCGTAAAAGGTGTTAGCGAAGTTATTAATGGCTACTCTGGCGGATACACAAAAAACCCAACTTATGAGACTAGCAATACAGGTAAAACTGGGCACGCAGAAGCCGTAGAAGTTATTTATAACCCTAAAATAGTTAGTTTTTCTACTTTAGTTGACGTTTATTTTGGTTCTCAAAACCCAACACAAATTAATGGACAAGGCCCAGACAAAGGTTCGCAATACCGTTCTATTATTTTTTATCAAAATGAAGCGCAAAAAAAAATTATAGAACATAAAAAAACAGCTTTAGCAAAACAACTAAATGCAACAATTGCTGCCGAAGTATATCCGTTTCAAAAATTTTGGGTTGGTGAGGATTACCATCAAAATTACGAGAAACTACACCCTAATCAAAGTTATGTCAGAGCCGTTTCTGTACCTAGATTAAATAGGTTTAAAGCCAAATTCCCTAATTTATTAAAGGAAAACCATAAGCATTAATTATACAGAGTTACCAAGTTTAACACCAATTAATTTAATCTAAAACATAAGCCACCTCAACACCAATCATTGGGTTTGAAACACCCTGTTTAAAGTGTTTAAAACGTTTATGTTTTACATAACCATCTTTCCAACCTTGGTTGTGATAATTAGACCACGTTTTTAAAACCTTAGTCTCAGCAAACGTATAACGAAACATAGGCCCAAAAGACGTGTATTTTTTCACTTTTCCGTGCGTATTAACCATTTCTACACCAATGCAAATTCCTTTTTTAGGAAATGGAATATTTAAGTCTTTAACAGCTATCCACAAACGGTATTTTTTATTTTTTGGCAGCACAAATAGGTTTTTGTGGTAGAGCAGTTTTCCTGGGGAATTATTTATAGAATCGTAGTGGTAAAATTTCACATTAAATGTTGCTATATATTCGGCACTTTTTCGTTTTTTTAAGTTAATGTACACACCGTTAACTTTACCTATTTTGCTTTTAGGATTAGCAATAAAAATAGCTTTTTCTATTCCAATTAAAGAGGTTACCCCAATATTACCGTCTCGCTTTTCGCCTAAAACTTCTTTCTTTCCGTAGGTTTTAGACTTGCTAGAGATAACAACTTCATCTAAAAGCTCAGTTTTTGGTTGTAAAAAGATATTAAAAATTGTACCCTTTGTAAAATTAGTAACAGGCAACAATCTAGACTTGTAGCCAATTGCAGAAATTTTTATAGTATCTGTAAGTGCATTTTTTAAATTCAACTGAAAAGTGCCAAACTCATCTGTGTAAGTTCCCTTTCCATTCTTTAAAACAACATTTACATAAGCAATTTCTTTATTATTAATTGAATCTCTAACAATGCCTTCTATAAGTTGAGCATTACAAACGTTAACAACAAGAATAAAGAATAAGATGTTTAATATTTTCATTATTTATTTTTCTACTAAATAGACAAAAACTTATGGTGTTTTATTTTCTTTAAAGTTTTTATTTTTTAGTCGCCTTTAACTCAAAAATCATAGGGAATAGTTGATTTTTCATTTTATACATGCCATTTTTTTGTTTAACTAAATCTGGAAACACATTATACGGGCTTTCGTCGTGTTCGTTTAAATAATCTATTTGCAAACCCGCTTCAATAAGTGCATTCACAACTTCACTCAATCCGTGGTTCCAACCATATTCTTTACTCACCATTTTTGAATTTTGATTAGCATAAGTGCCTTCATATTCTTCATAAATAGGCTCATCTTGGTTATAATGGTAAGTCATTTTAAGGTCATTATCTAGGTAATCAAACATCCAAAGTATTGGGTGAAATTCAACCATATAAAATGTACCACCAACATTAAGACGTTCTGCAATCATTTGCGCCCAAGGTTTTAAATTAGGTAACCAACCAATAACACCATAGCTAGTAAATACAATATCAAAAGTGTCTTTTATATGTTTTGAGGTGTCTAAAACATTACAACACACAAATTTTGCGTCTAAATTTAATGTGTCATTAAGTTGCTGTGCTAATGTAATGCCTTCATCACTTATATCTACACCAACGGTTTTTGCACCCATTCTGCACCAACTCAACGTATCTTGCCCAAAATGACATTGCAAGTGTAATAACGATTTTCCGTTAACATTACCTAAAGCATTAATTTCGTAAGGCATTAAAGACGTTTCTCCACGTTTAAAAGCCTCCATTTTGTACATTTCGCTTTTAGCGTGTATGCCTACTTTTTTATTCCAAGTGGCTTTATTTACTTCAAAATAATTAATAGTGTCTTTCATTTTTTTTAATTATTTAACTTTCTTTACTTTGTAAAGGCTAGTATTTAATTTAGCCTGTAAATTAAAAAACTTTTTATTATGAAGTCATTTTATTGGGGTTTACTTTGTTTATTACTCGTTTTAACCTGCAAGCCTAAAACCTCAGAAACACCAATAACAGAAGACCTAAAAGAATTATCTATAGCTCAAAAAATTGCCAACGCACATGGTTTTGAGAATTTTAAAAATGTTGAAACCCTAAAATTTACGTTTAATGTCGATAGAGATTCTATTAAAGGTAAAGGTAGAAATTGGGTTTGGAAACCAAAAGAAGACGTCGTCATTTCAGAACGTTTTAATGACACATTACAATATACCAGAAGTAAAATAGATAGCACTAATATTAATACAGACCGTGCATTTATTAACGATAAATTTTGGCTATTAGTTCCTTTTCAATTGGTTTGGGATACATCTGCAACGCTTTCTGAAGCAAAAAAAATGACATCTCCAATTCATAAAACACCGTTACATATGATTACCATTACATATTCTAGCGAAGGTGGCTATACACCAGGTGATGCATACGATATTTTTTACGACGACAAGTATTTAATTAAAGAATGGGTTTTTAGAAAAGGAAATTCTAAAAAACCGTCACTTACCACAACCTTTGAAAATTATAAAGATTTTAACGGCATAAAAATTGCCACAGAGCACAAACAAGAAGGTGGTCATTGGAATTTGAATTTCACCAACATAACTGTAACTCTAAAATAGTAAAATTCTTAATTATTGATAGTACATTTGCAACCTATAATGTAAGTTTAACGTATTAAGTTGTACTTAAAAACGTATAGCTTACATTTTCCGCCTTAGTGGCGTCTATTATATTTAGCGTCTTGTGTTTTCAAGACGCTTTTTTTAGCTATAAAATCCTTATTTTTGTTTCAAACTCTAAAACTTTACACGTTGTTAAACTATAAACTTGGTCTAGATTTTGCAAAACAACAAGATGCCTTAGACGACTTATCGGGCTACAGGCAACAATTTCATATCCCAAAAGATAAAGACGGAAATGAGCTTATTTACCTCTGCGGCAACTCCCTTGGCTTGCAACCAAAAACTACCAAAGATTATATAAACCAAGAATTAGAAGATTGGGCAAACTTAGGAGTTGAAGGTCATACGGAAGCAAAAAACCCGTGGTTACCCTATCACGAATTTTTAGCAGAAAGTACTGCAAAATTAGTGGGTGCAAAACCTATTGAGGTGGTAACCATGAATTCCTTAACGGCGAATCTTCATTTTATGATGGCTTCGTTTTACAAACCCACAAAAGAGCGCTACAAAATAGTGATTGAAAGTGATGCTTTTCCGTCAGATAAATATGCAGTAGAATCGCAGCTGCGTCACCATGGCTATGACGATAAAGACGGCTTAATTCTCTGGACACCTAGAGAAGGTGAAGAATTATTACGTTACGAAGATTTAGAAACCATTTTAGAAACCCACGGCAATAACATAGCATTGCTAATGATTGGTGGTGTTAATTATTATACAGGTCAGTTTTTTAATTTTAAACGCATTACAACATTAGGGCACAAACACGGTTGCATGGTTGGTTTTGATTGTGCGCACGGAGCAGGAAACGTTAATTTAGATTTACACAACTCGGGCGCAGATTTTGCCGTTTGGTGTACCTATAAATACATGAATTCTGGCCCAGGAAGTTTATCGGGTTGTTTTGTACACGAGCGACACGCATATAATAAAGATTTAAACAGATTTGCAGGTTGGTGGAGCCATAATAAAGATACGCGTTTTAATATGCGCCATGAGTTTGATGTTTTACCAGGAGCAGAAGGCTGGCAATTAAGCAATCCGCCTATATTATCTATGGCTGCAATAAAAGCTTCATTAGATATGTTTAACGACGTAGGTTTAGATAAATTGCTTAAAAAATCGAAAGCCCTAACAGGTTATTTTGAATTTTTATTAAAAAACTTAGGCGAAGCTACTATTAAGATTATAACACCAGAGAACCCAGATGAACGCGGCTGTCAATTATCTATTCAGGTTTTAAACGCAGACAAATCATTACACGATAAGTTAACCGAAGCCGGTGTTATTAGCGATTGGCGAGAACCCGATGTTATACGTTGTGCACCAGTGCCATTATACAATTCATTTGAAGATGTGTATGTAATGGTAGAGCATTTGAAAACTATATTAAACCCGTCTTAAACAGTTCTAAACAAGAAAAACTATTTTAGGTTATAAATAATAAAAATCGGTTGAATTAAAAACGGATTAATTAAATTATAAAATGCCAAATCTATTCGCAAAATTGAACATCAAAATTCAGAAATAAAGTGCGAAAGCTAATAGTACTTTAGCAATTTCCTATATTTTGATTGTGATTTTTTGGTTCGTTTTGTATTAAGACGAAATGAACAAGAACTAAAAATAAAGCATGAAAGAACAACAAAACATATTAATTATCGGAGCAGGTCTCTGCGGTAGTTTACTAGCACTTAGACTAGGACAACGTGGGTATAATGTTAACGTTTATGAAATGCGTTCAGACCTGCGTAAAACAGACATTTCTGCTGGTAGATCTATAAATTTAGCATTTTCAGATCGAGGTAATAAAGCCATAAAGTTGGTGGGGTTAGAAGACAAAGTAAAAGCGCTTTGTATCCCAATGAACGGTCGTATGCTTCACGATAAAGAAGGCCATACATTTTTATCTAATTATAGTGGCCGTGAGCATGAGTATATCAACTCAATATCTCGAGGAGAACTTAATGCTTTGTTATTAACCGAAGCCGAAAAGCATAAAAATGTAACCATTCATTTCAACAAAAAATGCAAATCTGTTGATTTTGAAAACACCTCAGCTCAATTTAAAGATTACCACTCTAAAAATCAATTTACAATACATGCCGACTGTATTATTGCAACGGACGGCGCAGGTTCTGCGTTGCGTAAAAGCTACTATTTAGAACGTAAATTTTTATTCAGTTTTTCTCAAGATTATTTAACACACGGCTATAAAGAATTAAGCATTTTACCTACTGAAACAGGCGATTACAAAACCTATAAAAACGCACTACATATTTGGCCAAGAGGCGATTTTATGGTTATTGCATTACCAAACTTAGACGGTAGTTTTACCGTAACGCTATTTTTAAGTTATGCAGAAGGCGAGTACAATTTTAATAATTTAACCACACCCGAGATTGTTACGGAATTTTTCCAAAAAGAATTTCCAGATGCTTTAGAGTTAATGCCAAATTTAGTTGAAGACTTTTTTAAGAACCCAACCGCACCGCTAGGCACAGTAAAATGTTCTCCTTGGCATTATAAGGGCAACACCTTATTAATGGGAGATTCTGCACACGCTATTGTTCCGTTTTACGGACAAGGCATGAATGCGTCTTTTGAAGACGTTGTGGAGTTTGACAAGGTGTTAGAGCAGAATTTAGAGACTTGGGACGCTACTTTTAAAACCTACGAAAACAACAGAAAGAAAGACACAGATGCTATTGCAGATTTAGCAATTGATAACTTTCATGAAATGAAAGATCACGTTGGGCAAGCAATTTTTCAAGACAAACGAAAAATTGAAATGGCATTAGAAAATCAATTTCCAAACGATTATTCTTCAAAATATAGTTTGGTTACTTTTAACGAACATATCGGTTATAGAGAAGCTATGTTAAGAGGTCGCGCACAAGACAAAGCCATCTTAAACATGTTAGTAGATGGGCATATCTCAACTAAAGATGATCTTAAGATTATTCTTGATAAAGTAAAAATTGAAACGGAGGCAATTTTAGAAGATGATAAAATTGCGGGATTGCGTTAGTAATTAGTGTAAATTAAAAACTACTGTTTATATTAATGTCTCAACAAATTATTTTGATTTTTTGGGTCGTTTAGAGACAAAACGAACAGATTTAAAAACCAACAGATTGCCACAGCAAATAAAAAACTTGCTTCGCAATAACAGATACTATTAAATTATGAGTAATAAAAAGAGTGAGATTTCTGCTTCCAAAGCAACTATAGTAACACCAAGAGGAGCTTATCCGCATGTAAAACAGGTAGGCGATTTTATTTTTGTCTCTGGCACAAGTTCGCGCAGACCAGATAATACTATTGCTGGCGTAGATATTATTGACCAAATGGGAACTAAAAAGTTAAACGCTTACACACAAACCCAAGAAGTCTTAAAGCATATAGAAAGTAATTTAGCCAAAGTTGGAGCAAGCTTAAACGATGTTGTTGACGTCACTTCTTTTTTAGTAAACATGAATGATTTTGCAGATTACAACAAAGCTTATGCCGAATTTTTTGAAAAAGAAACTGGCCCAACCCGAACAACCGTTGCAGTACACCAATTACCACACCCAGATTTAGTGATAGAAATTAAAGTTATGGCTTATAAAAAGTCTTAAATTGAGAATGCTCTTTTTGTAAATTTTCTATTTTAGTTTGAAGTTGGAGCTTAAATTTTTTATGAGCCTCAGAGTTTGAATTAAACGGTTTGTGCATTAAATCTCTTTGAATAGCAGCGACTTTATGCATTGTTTCCGTTGTATCTTTAGAACACCAAACCATTTTAAATTTTTCCCAAATATAATCTACAGCAATAGTATTGGGATGAAGCATATCTGCATTATAAAAACGATAATCTCTTAATTCGTCCATCATAATTTCGTAAGACGGAAAATAGAATAATTGACGGTTTTTTATCGACGGTTTTTTATTTAATACGCTATGAATTGCGGTGATTAAATGCGATTTACTTTGCATGTTTTCTATAAAACCATCTTTAATATGTCGTACAGGTGATACGGTAAAAACAAAAGTAACCTTAGGGTTAACACGTTTAACTAAAGCAATTATACGTTCAAGTGATTTTGAAATGTCGTTAACAGAACGTAGTTCTTTTAAAAACTGCTTTTGAGGTAGTTTGTGGCAATTAGCAACGACAGTATCTAAAACCATATGTCTGTAAACCCAACTTGTACCTAAGGTAATGACAATATGCGTCGCAGTTTTTAATTGCTTATTTGTGCTATCTATTTGGGTATTTAAATTTTGAACTAAATCGTTTTTTGATATTGAATTTAATTTAGAATGCGCATCTAAACAACACCATTGCTCGTTATGAAAGTGCAAATCTGTTGCCGAATAATAATTTTTATGAATTGCTCTAGTTATTAAATTCTCAATAGCTAAAGGATGAAACAAAATACCAAACGGATTTATGGTAGCTTGAAACTTAAAATACTTAAACTTATTTCCAATATGTTCTGAAAAACAAGACCCAAATAATAGAATATTAGAGTTATAGTCTATTAGATTGCTAGCTTGTTTATTGAGTGGTATAAGTGTTTGAAGATTCATTTAATTAATTATTAAACAGAGATTCACGAATTTTTACGGCGGAAAAACAAGTAAATACTCTGCAAATCTCTGTGTTTTTACTCAGTGTATCTCTGAGTAATAGTTTTTACTTTATAAATACTCCTTAGCAGCAATAAGAGCATCTTCAATTCCCGCAGGTTTTTTACCTCCAGCTGTTGCAAAAAATGGTTGGCCGCCACCACCACCTTGTATGTATTTACCAAGGTCTCTAACAACTGTGCCTGCATTTAAGTTTTTACTTGCCACTAATGCTTTAGAAATGTAACAAGACAGAATTGCTTTTCCGTCATTTTCTGCTCCAAATATTAAAAATAAATTATCAAACTGGCTTCCTAGTTCAAAGCAAACATCTTTAATTCCGGCAATATCTAAATCGAGTTTTTTTGCTAAAAATTGAATACCGTTAATTTCAGTAATTTCATTTTTAAGTTCAGCTTTAATTGTTTTGGCTTTATCCTTTAGTAAATTTTCGATTTGTTTTTTTAAGTCCGAATTTTCAGCTTGTAAATTTTGGAGTGCCTTAACAGGTGCTTTTGCATTATTAAGCAAATCTTTCATTTCAAAATAAGCCCTATTATTTTCAAAATAAAAATCTTTTACAGCATCGTTTGTAATCGCTTCTATACGACGAATACCCGAAGCAACGGCACCTTCTGAGACAATTTTAAAATGCCAAATATCTGAGGTATTATCTACATGTGTACCACCACACAACTCTATGGATTGCCCAAAACGCACGGTACGGACTGCATCACCGTATTTTTCACCAAATAAAGCCATAGCACCGTCTGCTATTGCTTGCTCCATAGGTACGTTTTTACCTTCTTGTAGTGGTAATTTACTTTCTATTCGTGCATTTACAAAATTTTCTACATCTCGTAATTCTTCAACCGTTAATTTAGAAAAATGAGAAAAATCGAATCGTAAATATTTAGAATGTACTGCAGAACCTTTTTGCTCTACATGTTCGCCTAAAACCTCTCTAAGCGCTTGGTGAAGTAAGTGTGTTGCTGTGTGGTTACACTCAGTTCTGTAACGTTGTTTTTTATCTACTTTAGCACTAAATGTTTGGTTAACATCTCTTGGTAACTCTTTTGTTAAATGAATACCAACGTTATTTTCTTTTTTGGTATCTATTATGTAAGTAACATCGCCATTGCTACATTTTATATAGCCTTTATCGCCAACTTGTCCGCCACCTTCTGCATAAAATGGTGTAAGATTAAAAACCAATTGAAATAATTCTCCTTCTTTTTTAGAGACCACTTTACGGTATTTTGTAATCTTAATCTTTGCTTCTAATTGCTCATAGCCAATAAACTCTTGTTCTTCGTCGTCGATTAAAATGGTCCAATCATCCGATTTTAATTCTGATGCTGCTCTACCTCTATTTTGTTGTTCTATTAAGCGTTTATCAAAATCTGCTTTGTTGTAAGTAAATCCTTTTTCGCGAAGAATTAAATCTGTTAAATCCTCAGGAAAACCGTAAGTATCCTTTAGTTCAAAAACCTTAGAGCCAGAAACTTCTTTGTTTTTTGCATTTTCTACAATACGGTCTAGGATAGCTAAACCTTGGTCTAATGTTCTTAAAAACGACGTTTCTTCCTCTTTAATTACATTTTCTATAAGTTGCTTTTGTGCTTTTAATTCTGGGAATGCTTTGCCCATTTTTTTATTTAAAACATCAACTAATCTATAAATAAAAGGTTCTTTTTTATCTAAAAATGTAAAGCCGTAACGCACAGCACGTCTCAAAATTCTTCTAATAACATACCCCGCACCAGTATTACTTGGTAACTGCCCGTCTGCAATAGAAAATGCAACAGCACGGACGTGATCTGAGATGACACGAATGGCAACATCTATCTTTTCATCTTTACCATAGTCCTTACCTGTTATGGTTTCAATCTCTCTAATAATAGGAGTAAAAACATCGGTATCGTAGTTAGATTGTACACCTTGCAAAACCATACACAATCGCTCAAAACCCATACCCGTATCTATATGCTTATTTGGTAACGGTTCAAGTGAACCATTTGCTTTACGGTTGTATTGCATAAAAACGAGATTCCATATTTCTACCACATGTGGGTGATCCATATTTACCAAAGTTTTACCATCTATTTTTGCTTTTTCTTCGGCACTACGAATATCTACATGTATTTCACTACACGGACCACATGGACCTTGCTCGCCCATTTCCCAAAAATTATCTTTTTTATTGCCTTTTATAATACGGTCTTCAGAGATATATTGTTTCCAAATATCGTAAGCTTCTGTATCCATATTTAGGTTATCTGCATCGTCACTGCCTTCAAAAACAGATATATACAACATATTTTTGTCTATACCATAAATTTCTGTTAACAACTCCCAAGCCCAAGCAATTGCTTCTTTTTTAAAATAATCCCCAAAAGACCAATTACCCAACATTTCAAACAATGTATGGTGGTACGTATCATAACCAACTTCTTCTAAATCGTTATGCTTACCAGAAACTCGCAAACATTTTTGAGAATCTGCTATTCTATTTTTTTTGGGTTGTGCATTACCCAAAAAATATTCTTTAAACGGAGCCATACCAGAATTTACAAACATTAAAGTAGGGTCGTCCTTTAAAACCATTGGTGCAGATGGTACAACAAGATGTTTTTTTTCTTCAAAAAAGTTTAAAAATTTATTACGGATTTCTTGAGACTTCATACGTTTTATAAAAGCTTAATATTAGTTACTTATTAGAATTTGTGAGACCTTTTTTTCTGTCTCTATAAATTTTAACTTACCTTTATCAGTTAGAGGTTACGTTTTTACAAATATATTCTATTAGTTTTTTAAATTTGTATCAGAACTATTTTTATACGTTGAATCGTTATACTAATAAAATGAGTAAAAACTGTGTGCTAATTAGCTGCAAAAATAGTATAAATTAAAATATGGCTAAGGTTAAATATTATTATGATTCTGAAACGCTATCATATCGTAAAATAAAGCGTAAAAAAACGACGACTTTTAAGTTTGCCGTTATGTTTTTGTTAGCGTCTTCTCTGTTTGCCGTTTTATTTATGTCTATTTCTGGGCATTTTATAGAATCCCCAAAAGAACGTCAACTGGCAAGAGAATTACAAAATTTACAATTGCAATACGAGTTACTTAATAAACGTATGGACGATGCTATTGCTGCATTAGAAAATGTTGAAGAGCGCGACAATGCTGTTTATAGACTTTATTTTGAAGCCAACCCAATACCAGACGAGCAAAGACGCGCTGGGTTTGGTGGTGTAAACCGTTATAAAAAATTTGAAGGCTTTGACAACTCGCAATTAATTGCAGAAAGCAATAAACGCTTAGATATTTTAGAAAAAGCAATTGTTGTACAATCTAAATCTTTAGATGAAATCACAAAACTTGCAGAAGACAAAGAAAAATTTTTACAAGCCATACCAGCTATACAACCAGTTACAAATGAAGATTTAACACGTATGGCATCTGGCTATGGATACAGAACAGATCCGTTTACAAAAGTGAGAAAATTTCATTATGGTATGGATTTTACAGCACCTCGTGGCACACCCGTTTACGCCTCTGGTGATGGTATTGTAAAACGTGCAGACAACAGTTCGTCTGGTTACGGTAATCATATCCGTATAGACCATGGTTATGGTTATATCTCCTTATATGCACACTTATATAAATATAATGTGCGTGTCAACCAAAAAGTAAAACGTGGAGATGTTATAGCTTTTGTTGGTAGTACAGGTCGGTCTGAAGCTCCGCATTTACATTATGAAGTGTTTAAAGATAACGAACGTATTAACCCCATTAATTTCTATTATGGTAATTTATCCGCAGATGAATTTAATAAATTACTACAAAAAGCATCATTAGAAAATCAATCATTAGACTAAGATGTATATAGAATTGCCAGAAAAACTTTACTATAGTATTGGCGAAGTTGCTAAAGCATTTAATGTAAACACCTCATTAATAAGGTTTTGGGAAAAAGAATTTGAGGTTTTAAAACCAAAAAAAAATGCAAAAGGTAACAGAAAATTTACACCACAGGATATAAAAAACCTGAAGTTTATTTACCATTTAGTTAAAGAACGTGGGTTTACTTTAGAAGGAGCAAAAACCCATCTTAAAGAAGAGAAAAAAGAAGCCTTAGAAAAATTTGAAATTATAGCAAAACTCGAAGGCATTAAAGCACAACTAATTAAAATAAAAACACAACTATAAAAATTTATTTATCATGAAAAAAATACTAATTATCGTAGCCGTAATTTTAGTTTTAGGGATTTTAATTTACAAACCTGTTGTAGGTTTTAACAATACAGCTGTAGAATATGAAGCTAATGCAAAAACGGCTTGGTCTAATGTAGAAAGCTCTTACCAAAGACGAAATGACCTTATCGGAAATTTAATAAAAACCGTACAAGGAGCTGCGGATTTTGAACGCACAACTTTAAGAGAAGTTATTGAAGCAAGAGCAAAAGCAACAGCAACTACCATTGATGCAAGTAATATTACTCCAGAAAACATAGCGCAGTTTCAACAAGCTCAAACGGGTTTAACTGGAGCATTATCTAAATTATTAGTATCCGTTGAACGTTACCCAGAACTTAAAGCAAATCAAAATTTTCTAGAACTACAAAGTCAATTAGAAGGCACAGAAAATAGAATTAATATTGCGAGAGACAAGTATAACGAAAAAGTTAATATCTACGATATACATACCACAAAATTTCCTGGAAAAATTCTTGCTGGTTGGTTTGGCTTTGAAGAAATGCCACGTTATAAAGCAGATGCAGGCAGCGAAAAAGCTCCAGACGTAAATTTCGACTTTAAATAAAATACACCATGCCAACTATTGAAGATTTTCTGAGCGCAACCGAAGAAGCTGAAATTATTGAAGCCATTCGTATAGCAGAAAAAACCACTTCTGGTGAAATACGTGTACATATTGAAAAAAACTGCACAATTGATGTTTACCAGCATGCACTAGACGTTTTTCATGTATTAAAAATGGATAATACCAAGCTACAAAATGGAGTTTTAATCTATGTCGCTTTAAATAAAAAAGAATTTGTCATTTATGGCGATAAGGGCATAAATGCGGTTGTTGACTCAGATTTTTGGAATACAACACGAGATAAAATTGCAACGCAGTTTAAAGCTGGGGATTTTAAACAAGGTTTAATCAACGGTATTAACGAAGCAGGGAAAGTACTTTCTAAATACTTTCCTTATA
The DNA here is from genome assembly GCA_049608525.1 of Winogradskyella sp. Taxonomy (GTDB): domain Bacteria; phylum Bacteroidota; class Bacteroidia; order Flavobacteriales; family Flavobacteriaceae; genus Winogradskyella. The sequence continues at coordinate 1,748 of JBMYXP010000020.1, read as the reverse complement.
CGCAAGGAGATAGTAACGAGTTAGACAATTCAATATCAAAAAATTAATGTTTCAAATTAAACATATTACTCTTAGGGTATTACTTATTGTATGCTTTGGCACCTCTTTATTTTGTGAAGCACAGTACAAAATCCCTCCAAAACCTACCAACCCCAAAGCGATCATTGAAAACTACATTGTTTACGATGAAGTAAAATTATTAAAACCATTAGAAAAAGAGCAATTAAGACAAAAATTAATTAAATACTCAGATACAACTTCTACACAAATAGTTGTTGCTATAATAAGCAGTACAAATGGCGAGTATATAAATTATCTTGGTGCACAATGGGGCGAAAAATGGGGAATAGGACAAGATAACAAAGATAATGGCATCTTAATTTTACTAGCCAAAAACGATCGCAAAATTGGTATTAATACAGGCAAAGGAGTAGAACACCTTTTAACTGATGCTTTAAGTAAACGAATAATTAATACAGATGTTATTCCTTATTTTAAACAAAACGATTATTACGGCGGTATTAACAGAGCAACCGATGCCATTTTTGAAGTTTTAAATGGTGAATACAAAAGTAAGCCGCAAAATAAGGCTCCCAAATTTCCGATTGAAGTTATTATTTTTCTAGTCTTTATTTTTATAATTTTTATCATAGTAATCTCTAAAAGTCGTGGTGGACGTGGCGGAAATGGAGGCAGTACTTTTAATGGAAGTGATCTTTTAGAAGCTATCATTTTAAGTAATATGGGACGCAGTAGTTCATCTAGACGTTCATCTTCTGGTGGCGGTATTTTTGGTGGTGGATTCGGCGGAAGCAGCAGTTCTGGCGGAGGAGGTTTTAGCGGTGGTTTTGGCGGCGGAAGTTTTGGCGGCGGTGGCGCTTCTGGTGGTTGGTAACTTAATATTTTAAACCTTCTGCTTTACAATAGGTCTTAGTATTATACACTATAATTACGATGAAAGTACTTAAACTCATTTGCATTTTTTCAACTATCGTATGCTTAACATCTTGCACCACAAATAACCCTATAGATGAAGACCAAAATATTTCAAATGAAGCTATTTATTTTCCACCCGTAAACTCTGATGTTTGGGAAACAAAATCTATTTCAGAATTAAACTGGAATGAAAATCAGCTTCAACCTTTATTAAACTATTTAGAAGCAACTAATAGCAAAAGTTTTATTGTTTTACATAATGGAAAAATTGTAATTGAATCTTATTTTAACGACCATACAGCTTTAACTCCATGGTATTGGGCAAGTGCTGGCAAAACATTAACTACTGCAATTGTTGGTATTGCACAACAAGACGGCTTACTAAATATTAATAACAAAGTATCTGATTATATAGGCACAAACTGGACAAGTGCGTCTTTAGAAAAAGAAAATTTAATTACTTGCAAACATTTATTAGCTATGACATCTGGGTTAGATGATAGTTTAGGCGATAGTGTTTCTGTTTCAAACTTACAGTATGTTGCAGATGCAGGCAATCGTTGGGCTTACCATAACGTATATGTAAAGCTTCAAGATGTTGTAGCGCATACTAGTAATCAAAGTTGGTCTAGCTATTTTAATACTAAATTAAAAAACAAAATAGGAATGTCGGGTGCTTGGTTTCAAACTGGTAATAATAGCGTGTATTGGAGTACAACACGTAGTATGGCACGTTTTGGATTAGTAACTTACGCTAATGGGAAATGGGAAAACGAACAAATTATACCCGAAAATTATTTGAATGCTGCCAT
>JBMYXP010000019.1:0-22408 GCA_049608525.1 Winogradskyella sp. | reverse complement strand
GATTGGTTAGATTGGTTGGTGTTATGGGTTAGTTAAAGGTGTTACTTTACCTTAATTGAAAATAGTTCTTCATCGTCTATAAAACCCGTTAATACATCATTGGGGTTAACTTTACCAACACCAGATGGTGTGCCTGTAAAAATAATATCACCTATTTTTAATGTAAAGTATTGAGAGACATATGCTATTATTTCATCTATTTTCCAGAGCATTAATTGCGTATTGCCAGACTGCACAATAGCATTATTTTTTTTTAAACTAAAATTGATGTTATTAACATCTTTAAATTTAGATTTTGGCAACCAATTTCCTATTACTGCTGCACCATCAAAAGCTTTTGCTTTTTCCCATGGCAATCCTTTGGCTTTGAGCTGTGCTTGTAGATCGCGAGCCGTAAAGTCAATGCCGAGACCGATGTGGTCGTAATAGTTGTGTGCAAATTTTTTATCAATATACTTACCTACTTTTTTTATTTTTACCAAAACCTCAACTTCGTGATGCACATCGTTTGAAAACTCTGGAATAAAAAACGGTTGTTTCTTTAATAATATAGACGTGTCTGGTTTTAAAAACACAACCGGATCTGTTGGCTTTTCGTTTTCTAATTCTTTTATGTGGTCGGTGTAGTTACGACCTATGCAGATTAATTTCATTTTTTGGTTATTGGTATTAAATTTTTCAAATTAAAAAGCTATAAAACGTTTCAACTTTATACTTTTCGACTAACCTAATTTAGTATTTAACTCTCGCAACTTAATAGCTGTTAATACTTTTTTAGTATATAACGGAAAATCTGCGTTGAGCAACCACCCAAAATACCCAGGTTCTTTTTCTAATACATCTAAAACCCGTTTTCCTTTATGCTTACCAAACGAGAAGCATTCTTCGTTTTTTTTGTTAAAAACTAAAAAGCCTGCTAAATCTGCAAATTTTTTGTAAGCACTAAATTCTGCCAAAACCTTAGTATCGTTTTCTAAATTATCGTACCTAGATAATTGGGCTTTTAACACCTCGTAAGTGGCTTTGGTATCTGCTTCGGCACTGTGTGCGTTTTCTAGATTTTTATCGCAATAAAACTTATACGCTGCGGATAGTGTGCGTTGTTCCATTTTATGAAAAATAGTTTGCACATCTACAGATTGTGTATTCTTCATATCAAAATCTACTTCGGCACGTAATAATTCTTCGGCTAATAGAGGAATATCGAAACGGTTAGAGTTAAAACCACCTAAATCGGAATCCTTTATCATGTTGTAAACGTCTTTGGCAAGTGCTTTAAACGTCGGTTTATCTGCTACATCAGCATCAGAAATACCATGAATTGCCGTAACTTCTGCTGGTATTGGCATTTCGGGGTTTACAATCCAAGTTTTAGTTTCTTCCTTACCATCTGGATAGACTTTAAGGATTGAAATTTCTACGATTCTGTCTTTTGAAATATTAATTCCTGTTGTTTCTAAATCGAAAAAACAAATAGGCTTATTTAAGTTAAGTTGCATAATATATAATGTTACGCTGCAAATATAATTTTAAATAAGAAAAGAAGTTCTAAAAAAACAAAATCTACATCCTTTACATAACAACAAAATTTTAAACTTAGCCAAAAAAGCTAATCTCATATTTCATTGCCTTATCTGAATTACTATCTTTGCCACTTCATTAAATAACACTATGAAAATATCTTACAACTGGCTAAAACAGTTTATAAATATAGATTGGAATGCTGAGAAAACAGGTCACCTACTCACCGATCTTGGCCTAGAAATAGAAGGCATTGAAACCTACCAATCTGTAAAAGGCGGATTAAAAGGTATTGTGGTTGGCGAAGTCTTAACTTGCGTACAACACCCAAACGCTGACCGATTAAAAGTAACAACTGTAACTATAGGTGAAGCAAACCCTATACAAATTGTCTGTGGAGCTGCTAATATTGCAGCTGGGCAAAAAGTACCAGTAGCTACTATAGGTACTACGCTATACACTAGTGAAGGTGAGGCTTGGAAAATTAAAAAAGGGAAAATTAGAGGAGAAGAAAGTCACGGCATGATTTGCGCTGAAGACGAACTAGGTCTTGGAGAATCTCACGATGGCATTATGGTTTTAGACGCCCACTTAGAACCTGGCACGCTTGCATCTAATGTATTTAATATTGAAAACGACCACGTTTTTGAAATTGGCCTAACACCAAACAGAGCAGATGCAATGAGTCATTATGGTGTAGCGCGCGATTTAAAAGCAGGTTTACTACAGCACGATGTAGCTTTAGAGCTTATTACTCCATCGGTTAGTGCTTTTCATGTAGATAATCGAACTCTTAAAATAGATGTTGATGTACAAGATAAAGAAAAAGCACCGCGTTATTGCGGTATAACGATTTCTGGAATAAAAGTTAAAACCTCACCAAGTTGGCTGCAACATCGCTTAAAATCTATTGGCTTAACACCCGTTAATAATGTCGTAGATGCTACCAATTATGTACTACACGAGTTAGGGCAACCACTCCACGCTTTTGATGCTAATAAAATAACGGGCAATAAAATTGAAGTTAAAACTTGCCCTGCTGGCACAAAATTTACCACATTAGATGGTACTGAACGCAAACTGCACCAAGAAGATCTAATGATTTGTGATGCTGAAAAACCTATGTGTATTGCAGGTGTTTTTGGCGGATTAGATTCTGGTGTTACAGAACAAACCACACATGTATTTTTAGAAAGTGCCTATTTTAATCCCGTAAGTATTCGTAAAGCAGCCAAAAGACATGCGCTAAATACCGATGCGTCGTTTAGGTTTGAACGTGGTATTGACCCTAACATTACAAAGTACGCTTTAAAACGTGCCGCTTTATTAATAAGAGAAATTGCAGGCGGCGAAATAACAAGCGACATCTCTGATGCGTACCCAACTAAAATTGAAGATTTTCAAGTTTTATTAAATTTTGAAAACACCACAGCGTTAATTGGCGAGGAAATCCCCAGAGAAACCATTAAAAGCATTTTAGCGTCTTTAGAGATAAAAGTAAATAGTATTACAGAAACAGGCTTAGGTCTAACTGTGCCAGCCTACAGAAATGATGTACAACGCGAAGCTGATATTATTGAAGAAATTCTTAGAGTCTATGGTTACAATAATATTGGGATTACAGAAAAATTAAATGCCTCTATTTCTCATAGCTCAAAATTTGAAGATTACAAACTTCAAAATATTACAGGCAATCAATTAGCAGCCCAAGGCTTCTATGAGATTATGGCAAACTCGCTTACCACACCAAAATACACAGAATTAAGTGAACAACTAAATGCAGCACATAATGTAGAAATGCTTAATCCTTTAAGTAATGATTTAGCGGTAATGCGCCAATCGTTATTGTTTTCTGGCTTAGAAGCTGTTGCTCATAATTTGAATAGAAAACGTAGTGATTTAAAATTATTTGAATTCGGAAAAACCTACCATCAATATACAGATAGCAGAGAAGAACACAAACATTTATCGCTTTTTGTAACAGGTAATAAAACAGAAAAACGTTGGAATTCGCCAACCAACCCAAGTGATTTCTTTTACTTAAAAGGCACTATTGAAGCTGTTTTACAACGTTTGGGCTTAAACCGTTTAAAGTCTTCACCACTAAAAACAGATGTTCTTAGTGAAGGTATTATTTTAGCCTTAGGTAAAAAGAAATTAGTTGAGTTTGGCTTGGTAAAAAAATCAATTTTAAAACATTTTGGCATCTCTCAAAGTGTTCTATTTGCCGATTTTAATTGGGATAATGTGTTAGAAATGGCACAACATAATAGCATTAAATTTAAAACTATTCCAAAATACCCAGAAGTACGTCGAGATTTTGCATTATTGATAGACAACAAAATAGCATTTAACGATATTTATACCATTGCAAAACAAACAGAAAAACAGTTACTTAAAAATGTGAGTTTATTTGATGTTTACGAAGGTAAAAATCTACCAGCTGGCAAAAAAAGTTATGCGGTAAGCTTTACATTACAAGACGAACACAAAACGCTTACCGATAAGCAAATTGATAAAATAATGTCTAAATTACAGTCTAATTTTGAAAGTAAACTTGGTGCTGAATTGCGTTAATTTTTATTGTTTTTTAGACTATATAAAGACCTGTTAGGTTCTAGTAGCCTTACAGGTCTTTTAATGACTAAGCTTATTACCAAAACATTATCATTTTCTTCACACTAATACCAATCGCTTTTTATATTTTTAACATTCTAATTCAAATTTAAAAAAAAATGGCAGATATAACATTAGGCGGTAATGCCGTAAAAACAATAGGCAACTTACCAAAAATAGGTACTAAAGCACCAGATTTTAAACTCACAGCAGTAGATTTATCCGATAAATCATTGAGTGATTTTAGTGGTAACAGATTAGTTTTAAACATATTTCCGAGTATAGATACTGGCACTTGCGCGCAATCGGTAAGGACGTTTAACAAAAAAGTTAACGACTTAGAACACACAAAAGTATTATGTATTTCTAAAGATTTACCATTTGCAATGGCGCGTTTTTGTGGTGCAGAAGGTTTAGAAAACGTTATTAATCTTTCAGATTACAAAACAGGTCAATTTGGCAATGATTACGGATTAACCTTTGCAGATAGTGCATTAGTAACATTACACTCGCGTTGTATTGTTGTTATAGATACCGATGGCACAATAGTACACACAGAGCAAGTTAGTGAAATAGCTGACGAACCAAATTACAATGCGGTTTTTGAAGCATTAAAATAATTTGGTACTAGAATTTTAAGACTACATGAAAAAAAAAGAACCTTTTATAATCAATAGAATAAAAAGTGTTGGTTTTGCTTTTAAAGGGATGCTTATACTTATTAAAACAGAAGCCAGTATCAAAGTACAATTGTGCATTGCTACAGTAGTTACTATTGCTGGCTTTTATTTTGAAATTTCAAAAACCGAATGGTTATTTCAAATAACAATGATAGGCTTAGTACTGAGTATAGAAGGTGTAAATACTGCAATAGAGCATATTGCAAACTTTATTCACCCAGAGTATAACACAAAAATTGGAATTATAAAAGACATTGCTGCTGGTGCGGTTTTTATAGCCTCAATAGTTGCAATTAGCACTGCTGTTGTTATTTATTTACCAAAATTTTTATAATGTAGGTCTTTTGAGTAATACGTGGTGTTATACCAATTACAACTTAAAATAAGCCCTATAATTTGTTTCTATTCCATGTAAACGAAATAGAATTCTAAATTAGTTACACTGCATTTTAAATCATAACTGGTATAACTAACCCAAACAAGCACTTTACTAAACCAAACACACCGATAACTCAAACGTATTTCTTATATTTAACCTTAGCTTTTAAATTTGGTATAACTAAAAACAGTTTATATTATGAAAACACAACTAAGATTAACTCAAAAAAACACACTCAAGACTTTAAGTTTTGTTGGCTTTTTAATGACGATGTTGCTGGCTTTAAACCCTATTTACGGACAGTCTAAAGTAAACACAACCTCTTTAGAGCGCACAATTAAAGGAGTGGTTAGCACTAACGAAACCGCTAACAAAACTATTTTGCTTGCAGATGTAAATGTAACGCAAAAAGGCACTAACAATGGTACAGTTACCAACGAAAAAGGAGAATTTACATTTCCTACAAAACTAAAAACTGACGATGTTTTAATTTTTAGCTACTTAGGTCTTGCAACTACAGAGTTTAAAATTAAAGCCAATACAACATTTATAAAAATGGTTTTAACCGAAGATTTAGTTGAAATGATTGGTGCTCTAAACACTAACAAACCCTACAAATCTAAACGAAAAAATTAAGCTATTCTTTTTTTAGATCATCAACTGCGAGCGTAGTAAGGCCTTTTTTATAAATTTCTTCTACGCTCTTTTTAATAAACAACTTTTCCTTTTTTTTGAAAACACTCACATACATCTTACTATTAACCATTGTACTGCAAACTAATGCGCAAATATCAGATTTTAAGCACATCAATTTTAAAAAAGCAGATAGCATAGCAACAGTTTATAGTAATGAAACACTAAACAATTTACCAGACCTATCGTATAAATTAACTTCTAATTTAGCCACAGATGCAGAGCGTTTTAGAGCAATCTACAAATGGGTTTGCAACAATATCGCCAATGATTATAATTCGTATTTAAAAAATAACCACAAACGGAATCGCTTTAAACACAATCCCACAAAATTTAAGCAATGGAACAGTCGCTTTAGAAAAACGTTGTTTAAAACACTTTTAAAAAAACAAAAAACAATTTGTACTGGTTATGCCTATTTAGTAAAAGAATTGGCGCAGTTTGCCAATTTAGAATGTAAGATTGTACAAGGCTTTGGCAGAGTAAGTACTACAAATACTGAAACCCTTAGTTTACCAAATCATTCTTGGAATGCCATAAAATTAAATAACAAATGGTATTTGTGCGACCCAACTTGGGCAAGCGGTATCCCAGATGCTGAGACTAATCGCTTTACTTTTCAGTATAACGATGGCTTTTTTTTAGTTCACCCAAAACTTTTTGCTGTAAATCATTTTCCTAATAAAACTAAATGGTGGTTATTAAATGAAACCCCACCAACCTTTAAGGCTTTTTTAGCAGCACCACTACTCTACGGAAAAGCCTACACACATTTAATAGTACATAACGCACCTCAACAGATGCAAACTATGATTAAAAAGAATGAAACTTTAACTTTTCAATACCAACTAAAAACCACAATTAAAACAAACACAATTAGTTTGTTAATAGATAACGGTTATAAAACCGTGAAAACTAAACCCACAACTGCCAGTATTAAAGATAATTATTTAACTTTAAAACATAGATTTAAATCTGATGGGTATTTTGATGTTCATCTGTATTTCAAAAACGATTTAATTTCAACTTATACCGTTATTGTAAAACACTAATTTTCTAAAAACATCTATGATGCAAAACAATAGTTTCCAAGACAAAACTGTAGCTACAGTAATTAAAAGAATTAATACACTTACACCAAACACCAATCCAAATTGGGGCAAAATGAGTGTTAGCCAAATGCTTGCTCATTGCAACGTTACCTACGAAATGGCTTATGAAGACACACACGCAAAACCAAATTTTTTTATGAAATTTATTTTAAAAACATTTGTAAAAAAAATAGTAGTATCTGATACACCATATAAAAAAAACGAGCAAACTGCACCTCAGTTTATTATTAAAGATGAAAAGGAATTTACAGCCGAAAAAAACCGCTTAATTAATTATATTGAAAAAACTAAAACTCTAGGTGCTGCTCATTTTGAAGGAAAAGCATCTCATTCTTTTGGGAAATTAAGCGCTTCGCAGTGGGACACGATGTTTTACAAACATTTAGATCATCATTTAACTCAGTTTGGAGTTTAGTTTTATGAATAATTTTTCACCATTACCAATTATTATTTAAATTGAACTCATATAATTTGAATTATATAGTGATAAAAATCTAACCTTAGCTTTAGTTATAATTCTATTTCAAACTAAACCCTTACGAACTAGAAGTCCATAAGTTTGGTTTGTAAACAAAAAAGACAACATCGAGAAATAACGAACACAACACAACAAATCCGTTAAAATTAGTAACACCAGTGTTAAAAAAATTTAGAAACTAAAGCGAAGTACACTAAAGTACATCGTTTTAACTAAATTTGAGACCATAAATTACTATAACATTTTTAGCGTATTTACCTCTTGCTCAGTTAAATGTTTCCAGTGGCCACGAGGAATATCTTTTTTGGTTAAATGTCCTATAGCAACACAATCTATTTTTACAATATCGTATTTAAAATGATCAAAAATGGTACGGAGAATTGTGTTTCCGGTATTTTTAATTTTAATACCAACTTGGTTTTTAGATGCGCCTTGTATATAACTTACCTCTTCCACAGCAATTAATTTTCCTTCAACCTTAAAGCCTTCTTTAATCTTTTTTAAATCTTCAAACTTTAAATTTTTATCTAACTCTACCTGAAATAACCGTGCAACCCCTTTTTTAGAATTGGTAAATTTTTGTGCAACTTCGTCATCGTTAGTAAATAGTAAAAGGCCTAAAGAGTTTCTACCTAAGCGGCCAATTGGTTTTATATTTGCATTGGTGGCATTGGCGACTAAATCCATAACCGTTTTTCCTTTACCCTCGGAGGTTGTGGTAGCAAATCCTTTGGGCTTGTTTAATAAAACATAAACTTTAGCTTCTGGCATTATACGTCTGCCATCAAAACGTACGTTGTCTGTACGTTTTACTTTATAACCCATTTCAGTTACTGTTTTTCCGTTTACAGAAACTAAACCAATAGCAATATTTTCATCGGCTTCGCGGCGAGAACATATACCAGAGTTTGCGATATATTTATTTAAACGAATCGCATCTAAATTTGCCGATTTTTGCGATGTGTTTTTCTTAACTGGAGCATTCTGTCTGGCAAAATTTTTAGTTTTACTAGTCGCATTTCGGTTTCCTTTTGGTTTCCCTTTTCCTTTGCTATTTTGCGGTGTGCTCATAATGGTCATTTTTTGCAAAGTTATAACAATAGTTTATATTAACTATTTAATTTTTACAGTAGTTTAAAGTATTACTTTGAATTAGCCGAGTTGTTTTTAAGCAAAAAATAATGCTAAAAAAAGTGCTTTTTTATATACGGTTTAAAACCACAGAAATATCGATAAGCAAAATAGAAAATACACCGGCAACAATAATAAATTTTAGCATATTATGAAGTAATAAATAATGTGTTTTTTTATTAGACTGCCAAAGGATTAGTAAAAAAAGTAACAGTAAAACAATACTTAAGTAGAAAAAATAATACATATAGCCTACTTTAAAATAAAGGCATAAAACGGTTGCGACGCTTATGGTTATTATAGCGACGCTTGTTAACATCATTTTTGAGATTTTTTCTCCATAAACCACAGGAACGGTTCTGTAGTTTAATGCTAAATCGCCTTTTATATTTTCTAAATCTTTAGTTAACTCGCGCATAGAAATAAGAAGAAACAAAAAAAGGGCATGTGCAAAAATAACTTTTTCGAAATTTTTGTAATAAATAAGAATAGCAAAAAACGGAATTACTGTTAATATTGCAGATATAATATTACCTGTTATGGGCATTTTTTTTAGCCGATGCGAATAAAACCAAATGGCAAAAATGTAGATTGCAAAAAAAACAACAGCCTTAAACGATACATAACTTGCAAATACTACAGCCAAAAAATTGAGCACAAAGTAAAACGACAGTTTAGTGTTTTGGCTTACCAACCGATCTAGCATGGTTTTTCTGGGGCGATTTATTAAATCTTTTTCTGAGTCGTAAAAATTATTAATAATATAACCCGCAGCAATGGTGGCAGATGATGCCAAAACTAACATTAAAAGATTGAGATCTAATAGAACCGTTTTAACCGATTTATGGTGTGCAAATATGTAAACAGAAGCTAAATATTGTGCAATGACAACAACCAATATATTGTAACCTCTAACAACAGAGAACAGCCCAAAAAATTTAATAAGCAAATGTTTCTGCTGTCTAGTAAACATATAGTGGTATTTTTTGTGAAATTCTTAAAATAAATTTCAGAATTTCAAAACACTAAAAATTATAAACAATCTCTAATTTTTGTCCTTTCAAAGATGCTTTGGCTTGCTCTATATTTTCTGTAAAGCCAAGAATGTAACCGCCACCGCCAGATCCACAAAGCTTTAAGTAGTAATCGTTAGTTTCAATTCCCTTTTTCCAAAGGTCATGAAATTGTTTTGGTATCATTGGTTTAAAGTTATTTAATACCACTTTAGATAATTGCTTTGTGTTTTTAAACAACGATTTTATATTTCCATTTAAAAAATCATCTACACAAGCATCTGTGTGCTTTATAAACTGGTTTTTTAGCATGCTACGGAAGCCTTCATTTTTCATGCTTTCCATAAAAATACTTACCATTGGCGCCGTTTCGCCAACAATACCGCTATCTATTAAAAACACAGCTCCTTTGCCGTTTTCCTTTTGAGACGGAATACCTGCAGCTTCAATATTATCTTTAGAGTTTATTAAAATAGGAAGGCTTAAATAACTATTTAAAGGATCTAAACCCGAAGACTTGCCATGAAAAAACGATTCCATTGCAGAGAAAATTGCTTTTAGTTTTAAAAGTTTTTCTCGTGTTAAGTTTTCTAAAACTGTAATTTTATTTAGTGAATATTTATCATAAATTGCAGCAACTAATGCGCCACTACTACCAACTCCGTAACCTTGCGGAATAGACGAATCAAAGTACATACCGGCATTGACATCGTTTTGTAAGGCATCACTATTAAAAGCAACCAAATCTTTATCTAAATCTCTTAAGTACTCCACATAACGTTTTAGACTCGCGTTAGACTTTAAAGCAGTTTCACTAGGATTTTCATCTACTTTTAAAGCTCCATTATAAAAATTATAAGGAATAGATAATCCTTTAGAATCTTTAATGATACCGTATTCACCGAATAAAAGAATTTTAGAATAAAATAATGGACCTTTCATAATTATAGTAATTTCCTATTTACAAATATACGTATTAAAATTCTATTTGGTTTGCTCCAAAACCAATTTGATCGCAAATATAATGTCCATTTTGGCAGTATGGAGCTAAATCATTTTTAATAAATGTTAATACGGATTCCTTTTCGTTTTGCGGATAAAGCACATGTACATTTGCGCCCGCATCTAAAGTAAAACACACATTAGATGTGGTTGCTGCTCTAAAAGCCCAAATTTTATTAATAATTTCTAAGGTATTTGGTTTCATTAAAATAAAATACGGCATGCTCGTCATCATCATAGCATGTAGTGTTAAGGCTTCGCTTTCTACAAGATCTATAAAGCGTTTTAAATTTCCAGAGGTTAACACTGTTTTAAGCTCGGCTAAATTACGGTGAGCTTGCGCAAAGCGCTGTTTTGCAAACGGATGCCCAAACATTAATTTATGCCCAACGGTACTACTTACCTGTTTTTCTCCTTTATCTACTAATAAAATGGTGTCTTGGTAATTCTTGAAATTTGAATGTACATCTCCTTCAAACTTTACTCCATACAAATCTGAACTTTCTGTACTTTCATTTTTTCCCCAAACAACGAGTTCTCCTTCTATACTTCTACATGCAGAACCCGAACCTAAACGTGCTAAAAATGATGCTTTTTTGTTGAAGTGAGATTTCTCGATAACAGTTTCGGTTAATTCTTGTTCAATGCTCATTAAACATAAAGCAATGGCACTCATACCCGAAGCTGATGATGCAATACCAGAACTGTGCGGAAAAGTATTTGCGGTCTCTATTTTAAAATAATAGTCTTCTAAAAACGGCATATAGGTTACAATACGTTCAAAAAAAGTTTGAATTTTTGGTTTGAAGGCTTCATTTTTATTTCCTTCAAAAAAAATATCGAAACTAAAACCATCGCTTTCTTTTTTAGTGTAAGTGATTTCTGTAATCGTTTTACAGTCTGAAAGCGTAAAACTAATTGAAGGATTTTCGGGGATTTGGTGTTCTTTTTTTCCCCAATATTTAACTAAAGCAATATTACTTGGCGATGCCCATTTTACGGATCCACTTTCTATAGTATTACTGTATGTTTTTAGAATAAAATCTTGTGCTGTCATTAGAGTCTTTTATATATTACAAAAATAAGTAAATTCTATAGGTTACTTATTCTTTTTCTATGGACAATGCAGTAGTTTTACCATTGTTTTATAATTTCTTGATGTGGCACTTATTTTTAGTTTCTTCTCAAAAAAACTGAGATTAAATTTAGCATTTCCATATCCTTTTTCGCTATAGAAGTAAATGCAATTGTTACTAATTAAATACTCCTCATTGAGATGTATTTTTTTGGAAGCCTCAACTACTAAATCTTTATCTGGCATTGCACTTAGTAATGTAAAATAGCTATTCATTTTCTTTTCTTCTGAAAACGGACAAGCTTCAAAAATTGAGTTTAACTCTTCTCTTGTTTTAACCAAAATAGGTATTTCAAAACCGAAATGAGCAAGAATCGATTTTTTAATAGTATGCTCTAATTTGTATGTATTGCTTTCTGAAGATTGAAAAATAATATTACCACTTTGTATGTAGGTTTTTACATTCTCTAATTTAGTTGTCGTTAAAATTTCTCTCAACTCGGCCATTGGTACTTTTTTATGACCACCAACGTTAATACCTCTTAAAAGCGCAATGTATGTTTGCATTAAAAGTTTTGTCTTTGGTTTAATATATGAACAACAAAAATCTCATCATGTACAATTCGGTAATGAATTGAATAATCAAAATTATCAAAAGAAATGATTCTTACATCCCTATACCTTACCTGAAAAGAAAAAGGCATCTTTTTAATTAATTTAAGCTGCCTTATAAAATCTTTAAAAAAATCTTCATACTTATCTAAATATTCTAAATAGCATGAGATTTTATGAAGCTCGTGTTTTACTTCTTCTGAAAAACTAAAGTTCTCTTCCATAACGCTTTAAGACTTCAGAAACTGGTGTAAATTTAACATCTCCTTTATCCATCCTATCTATCATATCATCCATCATTTTCTTATACGCTTCTGAAGGTTCGCTAAAACATAATGCTTTGTCTTCTAATGTAAATTCTATATAATTTTTTAAAGATCGTTTTTGAAGTTTTGCCTGTTTTTCTAATATCGCAATTGCTTTATCGTCTAATTCTATGAGTTTTTTTGTCTTTCCCATTATATATACTTTTTATATAGTAAATGTATATAAAATATATTTATAAAGCTTCAAACCTACACGATTTTTAAAACCTTGCTAAGTTAACTCATAATTGATTGCGACACAATATAAGCTCCTGTCCACGCATTCTGAAAATTAAAACCACCAGTAACGGCATCTACATTTATAACTTCGCCTGCAAAGTATAGGTTTGGAATTTGTTTACTTTCAAAAGTTTTAAAATTTACGTCTTTTAAATCTACTCCACCAGCTGTTACAAATTCTTCCTTAAAAGTGCTTTTGCCAGTAACTTGAAAATTAGCTTTAGTTAATTGATGTGTTAAAGCTTCTAATTGGTGTTTATTTAAATCTGCCCAACGCTCTGTTTCATTAATAGCTGAGGCTAAAACCAATTGTTTCCAAAGTCGTTTTGGCAAGTTAAATTGTGCCGAATTTACAATTTGTTTTTTAGCCAATTCTTGCTTTATTATTTTGAGCTGCGTTAAACAAGTTGCAACATCTAATTGAATAAAATTAATTTCAATTTCAAAATTATAATTCCGTTTTGCTAATTCTACAGCTCCAAAAGCTGAGAGTTTTAAAATTGCAGGCGCACTCATGCCAACATGGGTTATTAAAAGTGGGCCTTGAGCAACTAAATTTGTGCCCAACACACTTACCTCAACGTGTTTTGCAACAACCCCAGGAATATCTTTAATGCGTTTGTCCTTAATGTTAAAAGTAAAAAGCGATGGTACTGGTGGCACAATAGTATGCCCTAAATCTTGGAGTAAATTCCAAATTTTTGGGTTGCTACCTGTGGCTACAACTATTTTTTTACATTCTATAATAGCTTGAGAGGTTTCTATTTTAAAATCATTATTTTTAGTTTGAATTGTTTTTACAGAATGATTGTATAACACTTCAACATTATGCTTTTTTGCTTCATATAAAAAGCAATCTATAATGGTTTGTGAGGTGTTTGATGCCGGAAACATTCTACCATCTTCTTCAATTTTTAGCTCAACTCCACGTTCTTCAAACCAAGCAATTGTATCTCCTGTCATAAAACTATGAAAAGGGCCTAATAATTCTTTTTCTCCTCTTGGGTAGTTTTGTACTAACTGCGATGGCACAAATTCTGCATGGGTAACATTGCAGCGACCACCACCAGAAATTTTTACTTTTTGTAAGCCTGTTTTTCCACGTTCTAAGATGGCTACTGAATGATCTGGATTTTTTTCTGCGATATTAATAGCTGCAAAAAAGCCTGCTGCACCACCACCAATAATTATAATATCTTTGTACACTACTTTAACTTTAAATTTGTTAAAATTACAATGATATACTTCAAAAGGCTAATTATTATAGTAATTCTTATAACATCGTGTGGGCATTATGGATTATTAAAAATTGAAGGCTCTATGCCTAAGCGTTTAAAAGAGGTTTCTGCTGTAGAATTAGATTTAAAATCTCATTTATTATGGGTCATTGAAGATGCCGGAAACACAAACACACTTACCAAACTTAGTAAAACAGGCAAAATAGTACAACGCATTACCATAGTTAATGCAACAAACATAGATTGGGAGGATTTAACAACCGATGCTTTGGGCAATATCTATATTGGTGATTTTGGCAATAATGACGAAGACCGAAAATTATTTAAAATTTATAAAGTGAATTATAATGATTTAAATAAAACCGAAGTAACAGCCGAAATTATAGAATTTGAATTGCCAAAAAAGCAAGATTCAAAAGATTTTGAAGCGTTCTTTATTTATAAAAATTCGTTCTACATTTTTAGCAAAACGACTAAAAAATTTATTGTTTTAAAAGTACCAAATACTATTGGTAAGCATACTGCTTCGGTTATATCTCATTTTAATTTGAATGGAAAACACAATAAAATAACTGCTGCCGATATTAGTAATAATGGTAAAACCATTGTTTTGTTAAACCATAATAAACTTTGGAAAATTAGCGATTTTAAAGGTGATGATTTCTTTTCTGGCACTTTGCAAAAACGACCATTTAATCACAACTCACAAAAAGAAGGTATTTGCTTTAAAACAGATACAACTGTTATAATTACAGATGAACGTAAAAACAAAACAGGCGGAAATATCTATAGTTTTAATATTGATTAAAATGTTGATTTTTAAAATCCAAATCCTAATTTAAAAGCCAAACGCAAACCATCATCACTATTAAAAGCAGAAAGGTGCGCTGTTATCATGTCTGCCGCATTAGCAAAAACACCTGCACCAATAGATGTATTCCATTTGTTAGAATTTTTGTTTTCCACCCAAACTTTACCATAATCAAAACCTCCAAAAACACCTATATTTAAAGGTAAAAGGCCTGTTTTTACTTTTCTTAAATTTAACCGTAAATCTGTACTTTGTACAAATGCACTTTTACCATTAAAACGCTGATTTCTGTAACCTCTCAATCCATTGTCTGCACCAAGTGTTGCGCCTTGATAAAATTCAAAATTGTTGCCTATATTGAGATGTGCTTTGAGTTTGGTTGCAAAAACTAATTGACCACTTGTTACTAATCTATGTGTTATACTTAACTCTGGTATAACGTAGCCATATCCTTTTAATGTGCTTACATTATTTTTATATCCTGTTTGCACACCTAACAGCATTGCTAAAGTTGGAAAGGCTTTATTATCTGCATTAAAATATTGGTATTTGGTATCGATACCATAAAAATTTTGTTTATTAAAAACCGAACTACCTGCTGGTATTGTAGCTATATATCTAGTATTGGTGCGTTGTACCTCATTAGACTCGTAAGATATTTTTGCCGTAAAACGTCCTCCCATTCGGCCTCTCCAAATTAATGAAGGTGCTATTTTAAATGTTCTTATTTTTACTCTGTTGTAATCTAAATCCTTATCCCCATCTGCCGCTTCATTTATAGTTTCGTTGCCATCTCCAAAATAATTAAATGCGTAATTTGGACTTGTAAATTGTGCCTGCAACCCTAAATTTACGTGCGTAATAATATTAGCAAACTCACCTTTATACACCAAATCGAAACCTTGTGTTGCAAAATAATAAGCTGCTGTAATTTGGTGTTGAGATGTAAAAGGGTTTCGCTCAAAACCAAAGGTTGTAAACGTGTTTTTTAAACCTATTTTTAGTCCGTCATCTGGGTTAGACCCAATTGAAGGCATAAGTTGGTTGGCACTATTTTTTAGTTTTTTGTAATCATAAACATTCGTTTTGTAATCGTCTGTTAATTTTATTTTGCCGTTGTTGGTAAGAAATTTATTGTTTTTAGATTTGTAATCATAAACAAAAACCTTACTTCCATTCTGTACATTATACGTATCATTATTTTGACCTCCAATTAATCGTATCGGCATCAGCTGATCTCCGTTTCCAATAACCTTAAAAACATCATCATCATCTAATCCATATACCCAGATTTCTTTTGTAACTTTACTCGCATAAGTTCTTTGATGAAAAATAACACCTTTCTTTCCTTTTTTAATTCTATAAGCTGTTACTTTTGTTTGCCCGTTTGGTAAACGTTCTATATCAAACCAGTCGTCTTTATTGGTGCCTTTAATAACGGCATATTTATTAATATGCGCATAGTAATTATTAGATATGTTTTGCAAATTAGCTCTGCGCCCTTTTAATTTTCGTTTTATATTTTTAACTGTATTATCATTTACTTCTTTAGGAAAATGCAAAAAAGCTTCGTCTATAACAGCATCTGTTAGTCCGGCTACAATTTGTTTAACTTCTGCATCCCAAACCGATTTATTAGATTGATTTATTAAAGCCATATCTAGTGGGTAAGGTGCTAGATTAAACCATTTTGGACTCTTTAAATCTACGTCATAACTTTTCATTAAACGCAAACTAGGTATAACGCTAGTAGCAAACCCCAATAACGCACCATTTGACATTATAGAAAATGCTTGGTCTCTATCTCTAGGTACTGGCCTATATATCGTTTTTCCGTTTTCGCTAAATACAGCCCATCGCCATTGATCTTCGTGCCTATCCCAATCGCCAATTAGCATATCAAATAAACGTGCTCTTATGTAAGATGCTTCATCTAAAATGTGGTCTTCATCTTTATTTAATTTTTTCAACAAATCGTCTGTACTAATTAATTCATTAGAAAAACCAAAACTTGCTTTATCGCCATGACCATCACCAGCACGTTCTTCAATCATATAAAGTTCATCACCAAAACCTTCATTATAATCTCCAAGAGCGTTTTGTTTTGGTATGTAGTACAACTTAGGGTTTGTATGATAAACTCCAACTGCACTGGCTAAAGTAGCAATAGTAAAAGGCGCATACGGATGTGAGCCTGTAAATACGTCTAACAGTAAATCTTGAGTTAGCGTATCATCAAACTGACCTTCAATAAACTGATCTTTAAAAGCGACGGCTTGTAAATATTGTAGTGCATTTTTTCGTAATGCTCTCATTACATACTCGCGCCCTTGCTTGTCTTTAAATCTTAATGATTTAGATTGATGACCACCTCCTTTTCTTACAATAGTTATGCCTCCATAAAGTGTATCTAAACTAACAACTGGCGCATTTACTTTTGTGCCAAAATATTTTCTATAACGCTCGCCCCAAAATGCTTTATAAATATTGCTTTTTGTAATTTCATTTTTAGTATAGATAGAAGCTTGTTTATTGCTAGCAAAGTTTAATGGATAATTATGTAATGCTGGTTTTTTATTTGCTGGCAATACTTCAGTTTGAAAAAGCACACTATTAGAGTTATCTGAATAAAAACGCACGTGAGAAGAACCGTCCTTAAAAACATCTAATCTTGCGTAGCCATTAACACCATACGAAAACTGACCGCCACCGACATTTCTGGTCGCAGATGTTTTAGAGCCAGATCCGCTTACAATTTGCGGCAAATTATCTTTTACGATATATTGTAAACTATGCTCATGCCCAGAAACGAAAATTACTTTTTCATTCTCTTGAGACAATGTAATAATACGCTTTCTCAACTCATTATACATTGTGTTTTGCATATCTGCAGGAGATAAGCCACTTGCTTTCCTTACAATGTTTTTTAATGTTCCTAATATAGGTAACGGTTTTATGTGAGACTTAAAAGAAAACTGCCCATTGTGCGACCCATTAGTAAACATTGGGTGATGCAAAGCTATAAGTGTTGTTTTTCCTCTTGCTTTTTTTATTAATCCTTCTAACTCATCAAAGAATTTGGCTCTGGTTTTAATTTCGCAATCATCATTTATTGTTGGGTGCTGGTTCCAATCTGTTATGTACCATTCTGTATCTACAACAATTAGCACCACCTTTTCTGTAACATTTACTTTTTCTAAAGGACATCCGTTTTCTGGTAAAAAGGAATCTTTACCCAAAATATTTTCTATAAATTTTTCTTGTTCTTTTAAGCCATTTATACCCGAATACCAATCGTGGTTTCCAGGAATAAAAACAGTTTTTCCTTTAAAGTTTTTTACCGCTTTGGTTTGTGTATTTAGTTGATGCTCTGCAAAACCCCTGTTATGATGCGTTTTGGGCGGCATTCCGTTTTCATAAATATTATCCCCCAAAAATAATGCGGTACTATTTTTAGACGCTTTGTTTAATTCGTTTTGAAATGCATTAATTGTTTCAGATTCAGAATTTAATGGGGTTTTACCCGCATCACCGATAAGATAAAAACTATGCTCTATTTCTTTGTTAAAAGGAAACTGTTGCTCTGTATTTTCTTTAACTTGACGTTTTAGCGTTGCACAAGATGTAAAAATAAATGCTGCAAAAATTAGTACATAACACTTAGAAAAGGAATTCATTGTAATGCTATTAGTTGATTATTAAAAGTAATGAATATATCTTAATTATTTTTCCCAAAGACTATCCGTAAAGTAGTGTTTGCAATCTAAAAAATTGGCCCGAAGTTTAAAGTGTAAGCGTTCTGCCAAACTACTAATATCCTCTATACTGTACTTCTTAGAAAGTTCAGTCCATATTAGTTCGTTATAATCAAAATCTATAGTTTTATTTAGTGCTTTTATTACTACAGATTGTTTTTTAAGACTTACAATATAGCTTTTAACATCACCAGAAATTGGGTTGTAATGGCAATAAAAATCGAAATCATCTACTTTAAAATCGGCATCTAACTCGCTATTTATTCGTAATAGTAAATTTAAATTAAAGCGTTTTGTAATACCATGTTTGTCGTAATACGCATTATGAATAATTATAGGGTTTTTCTTAATATCTATACCAATTAAAAGCTTATCACCAACTTTCATATTATCATTAAAAAGCTGCAACAAATCTTTTGCTTTATCCTCAGAGTAGTTACCAATATTACCGCCTAAAAACAGTAATAAACTTGGATTATTATTTAATTTAATAGCATTAAGTATCTTAAAATAATCACCAACTTTAGGTGTAATATTTAAACCTGGTAAACGTTCTTTTAATCTACTTGTTAGAATATCTATTGCTTCTTTAGAAATATCTACAGGTACATAATTAAATTCTACATTGTTTTTAACCAAATATTCTAGTAGTTTAAAGGTTTTAAAACCATCTCCTGCACCTAACTCTATGATATTAAATGGTGTAGAAAATTGCAAAGCATCAATAATCTGTTTGGATTGCATAGATAGAATTTCAAACTCTGCATCGGTGAGATAATACTCTGGCATATTCATAATTTCTTGAAATATGCGACTACCATTATCATCGTAAAAATACATTGAGGATATGTATTTATTTTTAGCCGTTAAACCCTTTAGTATGTCTTTCGCAAATGTATCTTTCATCTATTTAGCTAGTCTTATTCCTGAAAATTGCCAGCGCATTTCTGCCTGAAAAAAATTTCGGTACGTTAATCTGCTATGGTCTTTAGCCGTAGCAGCAGATGCACCTCTAAGCACCATTTGATTAATCATAAATTTACCATTATACTCACCAAGCGCACCATTTGGTTTCGCATAGTTTGGGTAAGGCAAATAGGCACTATTGGTCCATTCCCAAAGCTGTCCGTACTTAAAATTACGAGCAGCAATTTCCCATTCAAACTCGGTTGGCAAACGCATATTTCTCCATTGTGCGTAGGCAAAGGCTTCATACATACTTACATGGCTTACAGGTAAATCGTCTTCAATTTCTATAAACCCTTGTAGTGTATATTGCATCCATTTACCATTTACTTTATGCCAATATAATGGTGCTATTATGTTTTTATTTTGAATAAAATCCCAACCTTCTGCATGCCACAAATTAAAATCTTTATAACCACCAGATTCTATAAATTTAATATATTCTGAATTGGTAACTAATCGATTAGAAATTTCAAAATCGTGTAAAAACACGTTGTGCCTTCCTAATTCATTATCAAAACAAAACGTGTTACCTGCATGCCCAATTTCGTAAACACCTTCTGATATTTTAATAAAATCTTGCTCTACATGTACTGGTTCTAACAAAATTTTATAATCTAAAACAGGAAATGATGGTTGGTGCCCAAAAATATATTTAATATCGTAGATTAGTAGTTCTTGATGTTGCTGCTCGTGATGCAATCCAATTTCTATAATATCTGAGACATCTTTTGAAATCCCATTGGCAATAAACTCTGAAATCTCTGTATTAATATAAGCTCTGTAATTAAGAACCTCACTCAATGTTGGACGTGTCATTAAACCTCTATGGCTACGTATTACACGTTCGCCAACAGTATTATAATAGCTATTAAAATAATAGGCAAAATCTTTATGAAATACCTTATAATTTTTTTTATGCTCTTTTAAAACAAATTGCTCAAAAAACCAAGTAGTATGTGCCAAATGCCATTTGGGTGGCGATACAAAATCCTTGGGCTGAACCGCAGTATCCTCGGGCTGTAAAGATTTACAAATATGCGCTGTTTGATGCCTTACGGATAAAAATTTTTCTTTTGTTATGGTATTGGTAGTCAAAGTCTCTAACGATTAATTCTCTATAATTTTTGTTTCAAAAACAACTTCACTAGCAATGGTTTTATGCACTGGGCAACGTGACGCAATTTCTTTTAAACGCTCTTTTTGAACAGCGTCTAAGTTACCAACAAATTTTAGTTTTTTACTAATATAATCTAAGTATTTTGGTTTATCAACCTCTACTTGTAAATCGTCACTATGTTGTCTTGAGTGCGAAATATAAACAAATACTTCTCGTAAATCCCATTTCTTTCTTTCTGCATACATTTTTAATGTCATAACTGTACATGCCGCCAATGCTGCATTAAGATATTCGTAAGGTGATGGTCCAAAATCACTACCTCCAACAGACAATGGTTCGTCTGCTATAAGTGAATGATTTTTAGTTTGAATTGACGTTGTAAAATTATCTTCAACACTATTTAAATGACCAACTAATTGTTCTCCTTTTGTCTCTAACATTATGTTTTCAACTTTAGGAAAATAACGTTTTGCCCAAGTACCAATAACATCGCCAACATATTTACTATCCTTTTCTTTACTCAACAAATGGTCTGCATCATCTAAAGTGATAAAACTTTTTGGGTGAAGCGCACTCTTATATAATTGTTCTGCATTTTCAATACCGACAATTTTATCAAAAGGCGAATGTAGAACCAATAATGGTTTTCTTAAATTTTTAACTGTTGTTGGTAAATCTGTTTTATCAAATTCTGAAACGAAATCTTGGTTGATAACAAATGGTCTTCCGCCAATACTAACCTCAACATTACCTTTTTCTTTTAATTCTTCAACTTGGTGTAAAAACAAATGTTTTACATGGTTTACAGTTGCTGGCGCACCAATAGTTGCTACAGCTTTTACAGCTTTAATTTTTGAAGCCGCAACCAATACCGCAGCTCCACCAAGCGAATGGCCTACCAATAAACTTGGTGCTTTATAATGAGTATCCATATAATTATGAACATCTTGCAAATCTTCTACGTTTGCCGAAAAATGACTGTCTGCAAATTCGCCTTCGCTACGTCCTAAACCTGTAAAATCGAATCGCAGTACTGCAAAACCACTTTGCGTTAATGCTTTGCTCAGATGCTTTACCGCATTAAGATTGCTACTGCATGTAAAGCAATGTGCAAAAATGGCGTAGTAATTTGGTTTTTGATTTGCGGGTAACTCTAAATGTGCATTTAAAATTAGCCCTTTTCTGTTTTCTATTTTGAGTTTAGTGCTTTTCATTTTATGCTGAATTTATTTCAGTATTAATTTAATCTTCGATTTTTACACCTCGCCAAAATGCTACTCGGTTTTTAATGCCTTTTGCCAATTCTGAAACTTCTGGATAAAACCAAGCGGCATCTGTATTTTGCTTACCATCTACTTCTATTGTATAATAAGATGCTGTACCTTTCCAAGGGCAAACACTTTGTGTTTTACTAGATTTAAAAAATTCTGTTTTAATACTCTGGTGCGGAAAATAATGGTTGTTTTCTATAATAATTGTGTCGCTACTTTCTGCTATAATTTTGTTATTCCAAATGGCTTTCATATTTATATTATTTTATTATGTGTTAAGGTTTAGTCTTTTTAATCCCTTTTAACTAACACGTTATTTAAAATATTTATTTTGAAAGAAACATTAAATCTACCAAATAAAAATTACTCATTCTTAACCTCAATCCACTT
>JBMYXP010000018.1:0-23525 GCA_049608525.1 Winogradskyella sp. | reverse complement strand
AACTTTAACCCAAATACAACAGCATCACTTTGAAACCCGTTTTGGTATGAGCGTACATAATCTACACGCAAAAATCTCCATTTACCAATACCAATATTATCAATACCAATAGTATATTCTTGATACGGTTTGGTACCTGGTGTAGCTAAAAGATGTGCACCAGCCACTAAATTAAAGTTGAGTTTATTTAACAATGGAATTTTACCTAGTAAAAACCCATTAAAATCGTGTTCTGTATGCGCTTCTAAATACGCATCGTTTGTGCTGCCAGCATAATAATCTAAGTTGTTAAATACGTTGGTATAATTGCCTTCTGTACTTACGTGTGTTTGGTTGCCGTTAAAATGTTGGTAGTCTATAAAGGCAATATTATTGGCATTAAAAAACTTACCAGCTTTAAGGTTGTATCTAAAACGGCCTTTGTCTGCAACATTAAAAGCTTGAAACAACCTAACTTTAATTTGATCAAAATTATAATCGCTTTGCGTTGCTCCAAACCCTTTTTCGTAGCTTAAAGTTAAGGTTGGGTATTTATCGTTGCTAATATTAAACTTACTATCGGGATAGCTCATATATTCCTGCCCAAAATTAATCCGAGCTGTTACATTTGCCTTTAAAATATTGTGCGTTTTAAAAGGCGCAATACCGTAAGCCGTTTCATTTAAAGGATTATTACTTGTATAGACATCATTTTCATCGTTATAAAACACCTGATTTGTTGTGTTAAATAACGCTTTTCGTTTTTCGTAACTTAATTGCGAATACAGTCTAAAACCATTAAACAATTCTTCAGAATGGTTAATTTGAAGAAAACTTTTATCATATAATTTTATGTAATTGTCTTCAAAAAACAACGTGCTTACAGAGTTTATTGCAGGTGTAATTGGATTTGAAGGATTAAATTGTTCTGCGGTTATACCACCAGAAAGTGTTAAAAACGATCGACTTGTATTATTAAATTTATAACGTAGCAAGCCTGTAGCTCTTAAACGCTGATCTGAAAATCCGTATTGCAAACTTGCGTTTGCACTAAAAAAGCGTTTGTAGTCATTGTAATTTTTAGTGTAAAAAAAGTTGACTTTAGCGTTATAGCCTTGTACAGTATTAAATTGAATATCTGTAATCGGAATATTGTAACCAACACGGTAATTTTTATGCGAGTTTTGGTAGGTGTAGCCCAAGATGCTACCGAGCTTAAATTTATTTTTTGCGTTGTCAATAGAATCTAAATATGGTTGAGATGCTTTAACAATTTGTATGCTGTCCTTTTTTATATAATCGGTACGTTCTTCAATGGTTAATGGCACAGGTCTTATGGTGTTCCAGAAGAGTGAATCTTTTTTATTGGCTTTGTCTTCAAAAGCAACTAATTCTCTTCCAAAATCTTTTCGGTCTAAGCCCGAATTAAATTCGTAATTACTATAAACTGCCGTAAAACGTCCATCTCCTTTAATGCCAAAAAATTTGTATTTAAAATCTAAACTTTGAGACATAAGTGCCCAAATTTTATTGGTTTCAGAATATGCAAAGTTTTGTTTTAATGATAAAACATCTACGGCTGGGATACGCGCTTGCATACCTGTAATATCGAGTTCTATAGCATAGATTGTCCATTGGTCTTCAACAATATATATAAAACCAGAAAAAATGGGATCATTTTCTCGTTTTGGTATAACTTTAATTTTATTAATGAGATTTCCGCGTTCATCATAAAAGACTCCGTCTAATTTATAACGGTAATAACTAAAGGCATTATTGGCAATTGGCGAAATAATTTCATTACCAAATGCTATAGTATTTTTATAAAAATTATAATCGACATCAATGGCATTATTAAAGCTAAAACCATTGTCGTCTCCACTAACTTTTGAGGCTGTTATTTTTTCTTTAAGCTTATTGGGTCTTAAAAACTGAATTTTAGAAATAGTTTCAGACAAGTAAATAATACCAGTACGTGTAGAGTCTAATGCACCACCCAAATCGCCAACCTCTTGACCTAATATTTTTTTGGGTGCGTCTTTAATTTTTATTAAGCCACGCGAATAAAAATCGGCTTTAAAAGTATTTATTTTTTCAAGATTTGCTTTACGCTTCGCAATGGCTTGTCGCATTATGGTATTGGCAGGATTGTCTTCAGAGTTTATACGAACTTCACCAAGAGAAACCAATTCTTCCTCTAACGTTACATCTAATTGAAACGGAAATTTATCAATAGTAACTGTTTTTTTTATGGTCTTGTAACCCAAAAACGTGTAAACTATGGTGTATGTTTTTGGGGTTGAACTATTAATTTCGTAATACCCATCATCGTTAGTTGTTGTGCCTTTATAGGTGTTTTCTATAAGTATGTTTACAAATGGAAGTGGTTTATTATTTTGATCTGTTATGTTACCAAAAATTTGTGCCGACGCTAAAGTGCTAACTGTAATAAAAAGAATACTTAGTAGTTGTTTTATCATTGTGCTTGATTGATGAATTTTTATTTTGAAACAAATTATCAGAAATTATGCTCTTAATAATTTTAGATTCATAGACTTATTTATATAGACGCAATATTACAACGCATGGTTGCCTATAAAGTTTTCAAACTTATAATAAAAGAGTAGTGAAGATGGTTATAGCCATCTTAAAGTTATCCAAAATTTTTCTTAATACGGTCTAAATCGCGCTTATTATCTCGGTCTTTAATAACTTCTCGCTTGTCGTAAAGTTTTTTACCTTTACCTAAGCCAATGATAACTTTAGCAAAACCTTTGTCGTTGATAAATAATTTAAGAGGAATAATAGCATTTCCCTTAACATCCATTTCTTTTTTAAGTTTTTTTAGTTCTTTTCTGTTGAGTAGTAGTTTACGTTCAGCTTTTGGTTTGTGGTTGTAGTAGTTGCCAAAAGCATATTCTTCAACAGTCATATTAATAACAAAAAGTTCTTCTTTGTCATTAAATTCGCAAAAACTTTCAGCAATCGAAGCTTTACCAGACCTAATGGATTTTATTTCAGTACCTGTTAAAACTATACCAGCGGTATATTTATCTAGTATTTCGTACTGAAATTTTGCTTTTTTATTGAGTATGTTAACTGTTTTTTGCATAAAAAGCAAAGGTGGGTTTTAAATTATAAATTAGTAATGATTATGAGTTTTTTTAAAATTATATACCAGATAATTTATAAGTAACACCAAGTGAGTATTGAAAGTAGTTAGAGTTTATAGTTTCATCTCCTAAGGCAAACTTAGCTACCGCATTTAAATAAACACCAAAATAATCGTTAAACCAATATTTAGTGCCGCCACCAAAATTACCTGTTAAAAACGTTTTTTCTAAACTCGTCATACCAGCACCACCAATAAGATAAAAATCTTGAAAATAATTTGTTGTAAAAAAGTAATAATTTACACCTAAATCTATAGCAATAAACGGAAAATTTTTAGTGATAAATGCACCATCTATAGCTTTGTTAGTTTGAAATTTATTTAAACTAATTTTTCCATAAATATCAAATGCATTACTAATATCATAGTTAACACCAGCTTCTATTGGGTTTGAAAACGAAAGCTCGTCTGGGTTAAAAATAAAATTATAAGGATTTTGTTTGCCAGAGCTATCTACGGCATTAACACCTAAGCTAACAGAAAGTGGATTTCTAATATAGCGATCTTGTGCTATACTATTTGCTGTAACAATTAATGAAAGTGCAATTATTATGTTTTTTAGTTTCATTTGTTTAATTTTTTACAAATATCTGAAATATAATTTAGACTTTTTAAAACGACAGGTTTTAGTTAACCGTTTTAATTTCTGAAGTTTTAAAACCGTTAGCAATTGTTACGATGTACAAACTAGCGTTATCATTATCTGCCATCATTTTATATTTCTGTTCACCTAAAAGTGTATTTGCAAAAATAGGTGTTGTATTACTATGACCTACAATTAATACTGTTTTACCTTTGGTTTTTGCCATAAAGGCTTCAATATTATAATTAGAAGGATCGTAAATCTGTAATTCTAAATTATTAGCTTTTGCTGTTGGCATGGCTGTTTGTTTTGTTCTGTTGTAGTCTGTTGAGTAAACCATGTTAAACCTTATGTTTTTAAAATGTTTTGCCCAACGCTTTGCACGTTGCAAGCCTTCTTTTTTTAGATTTGGATTTCTATTGGTTTTGTTTGTGCGGTCTTTTTCTGCATGTCTTATAAGGTAATAGGTTGTTACGTCTTCTTTAGTTTTAGTTTTTTCATTACAAGAAAAAACTGTAAATACTGCTAGTAGCGTTACAAAAATTATATTTTTCATAATTAAGTGTTTGTCTATTAATTTTTCAAATATATATAATAATGGTATTAGCAAACGCTATTAATTACAAAGAAAGTAAGAGCAACACTCCTTTTAAGCGCTTAAAATTTGTGTTACTCTTAACCAACCAATCGTTATAAAGACTATTTGTAATCTATTGTGTTACAGTCTATTTTTTTTGGGTTGCTTATATGTCTTCTATAACCAACTTTTCTTCATTTCTAAAAACCAATTGCCCATTAAATTGATCTAATAAAATAATACTATCCGTTGTTACTTTACCAGCTAATATTTCTTTACTCAACTGATTTAAAACCTCTTTTTGAATAACCCGTTTTACAGGTCTTGCACCATATTCTGGGTTATAACCCTTGTCGGCTAAATAACTTACGGCTTCTGCTGTAGCATCAAACGTAATGCCTTGTTGTGCAATCATTTTTTTGATGCTTTTTATTTGTAAACCTACAATATCCGTAATATTTGCTTTAGATAAAGGAGTAAACATTATAGTATCATCAATACGGTTTAGAAACTCTGGTCTTACGGTTTGTTTTAATAAGGCTAAAACATCAACTCTTGCAGCTTCAATAGCCGAAGAAATATCCTTTGTAGCTTCAAAACGCTCTTGTATAATATGGCTTCCCATATTAGAAGTCATAATTATAATGGTGTTTTTAAAATCTGCAATACGACCTTTATTGTCTGTTAATCTGCCTTCATCTAAAACTTGCAATAAAATATTAAACGTATCTGGATGTGCTTTTTCAATCTCGTCTAATAACACAACTGAGTACGGTTTTTGTCTTACAGCTTCGGTTAGTTGCCCACCTTCATCGTAACCCACATAGCCTGGAGGCGCACCAACTAAGCGGCTAACGGCATGGCGCTCTTGGTACTCGCTCATGTCTATACGTGTTAAAGCATTTTCGTCATCAAATAAATACTCGGCTAACGCTTTTGCTAACTCGGTTTTACCAACACCAGTTGTTCCTAAAAATAAAAATGTACCAATTGGTTTTTGCGGATTTTGAAGTCCAGCCCGAGAGCGACGCACAGCATCACTTACGGCTTCAATGGCTTCTTCTTGCCCAACTACACGTTTGTGTAATTCATCTTCAAGTTTTAGTAATTTTTCTCGATCACTTTGAAGCATTTTAGTTACAGGGATTCCTGTCCATTTAGCAACCACATCTGCAATATCCTCATAAGTTACTTCTTCTTTTATTAACGATGTGTCTTGTTGTTCAGCTAATTTTTTCTGAAATTTTTCAAGTTGTTCTGTAGCATCTTTAATTTTACCGTATCTAATTTCTGCGACTTTACCATAATCTCCATCGCGCTCGGCACGCTCAGCTTCAATCTTAAAATTTTCAATGTCTTGCTTTATATTTTGAATAGTTTCTACCACTTCTTTTTCAGACAACCATTTGGCATTAAGCTCATTGCGTTCTTCTTTTAGATTTGCTAAATCGGCTTTTAAGCTTTTTAATTTAATTTCATCTTTTTCACGTTTAATGGCTTCGTGTTCAATTTCAAGCTGCATAATTTTACGGTCCAAAACATCTAATTCTTCGGGTTTAGAATTGATTTCCATTCGTAATTTAGAAGCTGCTTCGTCCATTAAATCTATGGCTTTGTCTGGTAAAAAACGATTAGTAATGTAACGTTGCGCTAATTCTACAGCTCCAATAATGGCTTCATCTTTAATTTGAACCTTGTGATGCGTTTCATATTTTTCTTTAATTCCTCTTAAAATAGAAATTGCACTTTCGGTATCTGGTTCATCTACTTTTACTTTCTGAAAACGACGTTCTAAAGCTTTGTCTTGTTCAAAATATTTTTGGTATTCATCTAAAGTAGTTGCGCCAATAGCTCTTAACTCGCCACGTGCCAAAGCAGGTTTTAAAATATTTGCAGCATCCATTGCGCCTTGTCCGCCACCAGCACCAACAAGCGTATGGATTTCGTCTATAAACAAAACGATATCGCCATTGCTTTCCGTTACTTCTTTTATAACAGCTTTTAAGCGTTCTTCAAACTCACCTTTAAATTTTGCACCAGCAATTAATGCACCCATATCTAAGGCGAAAATTTGCTTGTCTTTTAGATTTTCTGGTATGTCGCCATCTATAATTCGGTGTGCTAAACCTTCGGCAATTGCGGTTTTACCAGTTCCTGGTTCGCCAACCAAAATGGGGTTATTCTTGGTTCTGCGTGATAAAATTTGAAGGATACGACGTATTTCTTCATCTCTACCAATTACAGGGTCTAACTTTCCGTCTTTGGCCAGTTGGTTTAAGTTTTTTGCATATTTATTGAGCGAATTATAGGTTTCTTCTTGGTTTTGAGAGGTAACTCGGTCGCCTTTTCGCAACGCTTCAATAGCTGCTTGTAAGCCTTTTTCGGTAACACCTTGGTCTTTTAAGATTTGAGCAATTTTGCTTTTAGATTTAAAAATGGCTAATACCAAATGCTCAATAGATACAAAATCATCATTCATTTTTTTAGCAATGATAGACGCTTCGTTTAGTGCTTTGCCTGCATGTCTCGATAACATACTATCGCCACCAGAAACTTTAGGAAAACTTTCTAATTGTTTATCTAATACTTGTTGAAGTAAAGCTACGTTTACATTTAGCTTTTTAAGTAAAAATGGTAATACGTTTTCATCAACATTAAAAAGGGCTTTAAATATATGCTCATTTTCTATTTGCTGATGACCAAAACCTTGTGCAAGCTGTTGTGCTTGCTGTATGGCTTCTTGCGATTTAATGGTGTAATTGTTAAAATTCATTTTTTTTATGCCTGTTAAAACAGGTGTCTTTTTTTTAGTGTTAAACTTAGTTTTATGTCATTGTAAGATTAAAAGACATGGCAATTTTTGTTTGCATACTTCGCTTTATTCCGAATAACATTAATTTATTATACTTTGACTATTATTTGGCAAAAATCTTACCAATTGAAAAATGGAATAAAAAAGCGACAAAATGACCGACTATGAACACTTGAACATGACTTTTTGTCGGTTTGTAAGATTGTAATTATGTTTTCGACTATTGCCATACTAATAGATTTATGTTGTTGCAGTACTAATAAAAACGAATCACTAAGAGCTAGAAATCCGATAGAATTTGTGAAATCTGAATCAAAAAAAATAGTAACTACAGCGAGATGCTTTAAAGTACATTGTTTTAACTAAATTTGAAAATCAATACAATTAAAAATGTTTAAGAAATTATTTGGTTCGTCAGCGCCTAAAGAAGAAAAGCTATTGCCTTGGTTACCATTAACCTCTGTGTCTCAATTAGATACTATTGCAGAAAAATCTAATGGTAAAACACAATTAATTTTTAAGCATTCTACACGTTGCGGCATAAGTAGAATGGTTATGAATCAGTTTGAAACAGCATATAATTTAGATTTAAATGCAGATTTGTATTATTTAGATGTATTAAATTACCGTGATGTGTCTAATGAGGTGGGTTATAAATTTCAGGTAATGCATCAATCGCCTCAGCTTTTAGTAGTACGAAATGGAGTAGTGGTTGCGCACGAAAGTCATGGAGCAATAAATGCGATAAATTTGGTAGGGCTTGCGTAAGGTTTATTCCTTTTCAGTTTCCTTTTCTTGTACTACAATTTTATCTTTCTTAAAAATAGGTACAAGGTACGAAACGTTAACACCAAAGCCTGCACCAATAATACTACTATCGTAAGTTTTGTTAAAGCCGGGTATGTATATGTTTTCGTAGTTATTGGGTGTTGTTTCAGAAATTAAACCTTTTAATTGTATATGTATTCCCGCAAAAAAATTATTAAAAAGTTCTGCTTTTAGTCCAACTTGTAGTTCTGCCCAAATAGCTGTTAAATCTTTAAATTCTGTCCCTTCTGAGACCGAAAACGGGGCATTCCAATATTGATTATTTACATCGTAAACCGTGTAATTGTTTAAGGTTTGGCTAAATGTGCTTGCGCCAACTCTAAAGCCAGTATAGATCATGTTTTCCATATCTAACCAATTCTTATAAAGGTTAATATCAATACCACCTTTAAAATAACTGCCTTTTGTAGTGTTGCTTAACACTTCGTTAATAATTGTGCGTTCTTCGTTACCAATTTCACCTGCGAGATACATTTTTGCTGTAAGGCGGTAATCTCCCATAATTTCAAAACCTGTATAATTATCTTCTAAAACTGTACGTGCTATTTTGCTAAGATCTGTACCTAAACGCAACCCATATTTTTGTTTGTAAACTAATGTATCGTTAACCGTTTTATTTTCTTGTTGCGCATTAACTAGTGTTGAAAACAATAACAATGCAAGTAAGCTTCTAATGAAATATGTGTACATGTACTGTGTTTTCGTTTTTAATTTCTGTTTCAATCATTTCTATTGAGTCTATCCAAGCTAAATCTACCCCAGCTTCTGCTGTTACTTCTAAATTTGTAAAGTTACTTTTGTAGCCACAAGCTCTAGATACATATACAAATTCTGTGGTGTAAGAAATTTCGATAACATCTATATTTGAGTTTGTAGCAGCATCGTCATCTAAGCGTAGGTCAGTGTCTTTTTCTAAAACAAAGCGTGTTGTTGTAACGTCGCCTTCTGCACCGATTTTTAGAGGTAATTTTATAGCGTTTGCAATATCGTTAAATAAAATAGTTGCATCTGTAGTAGCTGTTGGGTTTGTTGCTAATCCTTCACCAAATAGAGTAAAATTGGGTACACTTTTTAAATCTTCGGGATCCGAGGCATCGTAAAACTCAATAACTATTTGTGGTGTAGTGGCTGTAGTTTCTGCGCAAATATCGTCGCGCTCACAGTTTTGTAGCGTTAGTGCAACCAGTAAAGTAATTATTATATAAGTAATTTTTTTTAAGCTTTTCATAAACACGTTTATACGTTTAGTTGTTTATTTGGTAATTGCATAGCGCATTTAACATATTAGTTTTTTTCAAACAAAACTACTGTTTCAATATGTGCCGTATGCGGAAATTGATCGACTAAACTTATTTTTTTAATTTGGTAACCAGCTAGCATTAGCTGCTCTGTATCTCTTGCCTGTGTTGCAGGGTTGCAAGATACATAAACCAAACGTTCTGCATTTAAGTTTATTATTTTTTTAAGGGTTTTTGGTGCAATACCAGCGCGTGCAGGATCTAAAATAAGAGTTCTAATTTTATTGGCAAATTCGGGGTGTTCACTTAAAAACTTACCAACATCTGCAGCATAAAATTCTAAGCCTTCTATGGCGTTGCGTTTTGCATTTTCTTTTGCATCGTTTATGGCTGCAGCAATAATATCTACACCAATAATTTTAGTGTTTTTAGATTTACTAGCTATAATTTGACCAATTGTACCTGTGCCACAAAATAAGTCTAAAACTACGGTGTTATCAATTGCTGCTTTGTTTTCTAAAGCATAATCTACAACTTTAGCGTATAATTTCTCTGCACATTTAGGGTTGGTTTGAAAAAAGCTCTTCATGCTAATTTCAAAATTTAAACCCAAAAGTTCTTCAACAATTTTATCGGTGCCATAAATAAGATTTATGCTGCCTGTTGTAGCAATGGTTCTATCTCCAATTTCATCATTAGTAGTGTGTAATAACCCTGCAACGCGATCACCAAACAGTTCTACCAAATAGTTGGCAAATTTATTTAAATTAAATTTTGGTAAATCGTAAGATGTGGTTACTAAATTAAATAGTAACTTATTGGTTTTATATGATTTTCTAACTACAAAATAACGAAAAAAACCAACACGTTGTGGTGCATGCCAAGGCGCTAAACCTGTAGCTTCGCAATAGACTTTAATGGCTTTTAACTGGTTTTCAAACTCAGCATCAAACAAGCCAGAATCTAAGTTTAAATTATCGCCACACCACCACGTACCGCGTTTTTTAAAACCTAATGTAAACTCATCTACATCTGTTTTTAAGGTTCTGTTGTAACCAATAGCAGAGAAGCTGTATTCCATTTTATTACGATAATGAAATGTGTTTGGCGAATCTACAAATTCATCAAACTTATCTTCAATATCTGCAACTTTACCAATACGTTTAAATAACTCTAATGTACTTTGCTTTTTATAGTTATGCTGTTTTTTTATTGGTAATTGCATGTAGGGTGCGCCAGGAATGTCTTGATATGGCATTTCTATTTCATCTTCCGAAGGTTTTAAAACCTCAAAAAGTTTACCTTCAGCATATTTTTTACTCGATTTTTTAATTTGAATCTTAACCAATTGACCTGGTAGTGTATTTGGTACAAAAACGACAAACTCACCATGCTCGTTTCTAATTCTACCAATACCTTTTCCGCCAAAAGCGTAATCTTCAATTAATAGCTCTATAACTTCTCCTCGTTTAACAAATTTATTACGCGCTCTTTTTGGCATTTTTCTTAACTAATTTTTAATGCAAATATAGCTGCAATTTTGGTAATACTTAAATGAAAAAAAGCAATTGTTAAAGCATTAAAATGTCTTATAAAAATATCTAACTAAGTTATAAATCAACAAGAATATTTATTAATTTGCACGTTCATAGGGATGATTTCTTTCCCACGCTGAATTTTCGGACACTTCGAAAGGATAAAGGTAGATAAGGAACTCGCAAAGCGAGATTTAATTATTAATGTTAGTATTGTAGCCAATGCTAGCAGTGTCTTTTATTAAGACATTAACCTTAAATTATTTTTAAAATGGCTGTTTTAGACCAATTAACATCGCAACAAGCGATAGATTTAGAAAACAAGTATGGAGCGCACAATTACCATCCGCTACCAGTAGTATTAAGTAGAGGAGAAGGCGTTTACGTTTGGGACGTAGAAGGCAAAAAGTATTACGATTTTCTTTCGGCATACTCTGCTGTAAACCAAGGGCATTGCCACCCAAAAATTGTAGATGCAATGACGAGCCAAGCAAAAACCTTAACCTTAACCTCAAGAGCATTTTATAACGATATGCTTGGTAAGTTTGAAAAATATGCAACGGAAACCTTTCATTTTGATAAATTATTACCAATGAATACAGGTGCAGAAGCCGTAGAAACCGCTTTAAAACTGTGTAGAAAATGGGCTTATGAAGTAAAAGGTATTGCAGAAAACGAAGCACAAATTATTGTTTGCGAAAATAATTTTCATGGCAGAACAACCACAATAATTTCTTTTAGTAATGACCCTGTTGCGCGCAAAAATTTTGGACCATATACCAATGGATTTATTAAAATTGAATACGATAATCTTAAAGCATTAGAAAACGCATTAGAAAACAATAAAAATGTTGCAGGCTTTTTAGTAGAGCCTATACAAGGTGAAGCCGGAGTTTATGTACCAAGCGATGGATATTTGGCCGCAGCAAAAGCATTGTGCAAAAAACATAATGTATTATTTATTGCAGACGAAGTGCAAACAGGTATTGCACGTACAGGTCGTTTATTAGCAACTTGTGGTAATTGTAATTGTGCAGACAAACATTGCTCTGGCACACCAGAAGTTAAGGCAGATATATTAATATTAGGAAAAGCCTTATCTGGTGGCGCATACCCTGTATCTGCAGTTTTAGCAAATAATGATATAATGCAAGTTATAAAACCAGGAAATCATGGTAGTACGTTTGGCGGCAACCCAGTTGCTGCCGCTATTGGTATGGCTGCTTTAGAAGTAATTAAAGATGAAGAATTAGCGAGTAATGCGCAAGAGCTAGGAGATGTGTTTAGAACAGAAATGTCTAAATTTATTGAAACCAGTTCTGTTGTAAATGGAGTAAGAGGAAAAGGATTAT
Organism: Winogradskyella sp.; assembly: GCA_049608525.1. Taxonomy (GTDB): domain Bacteria; phylum Bacteroidota; class Bacteroidia; order Flavobacteriales; family Flavobacteriaceae; genus Winogradskyella. The sequence goes on along the minus strand of JBMYXP010000018.1, from coordinate 11,449 downwards.
TAAATGCCATTTTAATAAATGATACCGAAGAAAGCGATACGGCCTGGAATATTTGTATGGCATTACGAGATAATGGGCTATTGGCTAAACCAACACATGGTAACATTATTAGGTTTGCACCACCTTTAGTAATAACAAAAGCGCAGTTATTAGATTGTGTTTCTATTATAATAAAGACCTTAAAAACGTTTGAAGCTTAATTAAGTTTGAAACTAAAGCAAAAAAAAGCGATTTTCTTAATTGAAAATCGCTTTTTTTTTTGTTTTCAGAATGCTATAAAATTATTGATTTTGTGCATTTAGAGCTTCTTGATATTGTCTCATAAATTCATCTGAAATTTCATCCCAACCTACCGTTGCTATTCTATATATAGTCATTACTAAGTATAATAAGTTTATAACTAAAATTACTAACGCTATAATTTTAGCTGTATTCATACCTTTTACTGTAGATTGATCATAGGCTTCAGGTTCTGCCTGTGCTTTCTTAATTTTGCTTTGCGCAATAAAAAATGCAATACCTGCTAAAATAAATCCGAGACCACCAAAACAGCAGCATAATAATCCAAGGATAGCTAAAACATAAACAATAGCTGGGTTTAATCTTTGTTTTTCCATAATGTAAATTCTAATTTAAGTAAAGTTTAATTAAAAAATTGCCCACAATAATTAGGACATTTGTAATTGCCAATATAATAATTATTTTGTTGGCATATTTAAATTTTTTAAAACTATTAATAAATAAAAAGCCAAAAAGACCTATAATACTATAAATTGCAGGATACATAAAAAAGGCCTCAATAAATTCACCCTTTAGTAATAAAGCTAACGAGCGTTGAATACCACAACCCATACAGTCAAAGCCAAAAAGCTTTTTATTTAAGCACGGCAACATGTAATCTTCAATTTTTAATAAAAGCATGCTGCTAAAATAACAATTTGCTAAAAACTATGACAATAAACCTAAAAGTTTATTATATGCTTATTTTTGTAAAGTAAAAACTAAAAAACATGAACCTATCTAAAATCATAAGTTTCGTCTGTATTGTTGTAGGTGGAGTAGCAGCCTTATATGCGCAAGCAGGCAAACAACAAAATGTATATATTTTAATTGGTGGTATTACACTATTAATGGTTGGTATATATAGATTGTCTCGAAATATACCCAGCAAAATTAATACCCAAGAAAACGAAACCTTTATTAAAACAGAAGATGAAGATTGAGGTTGGTAACACAGTTGAAACCATTGACGATGCCATTTATGGTGTTGTTACTAAGGTTTTGGGTTCTATAATTACAATAGAAGATGCTGATGGTTTTGAGCTTCAGTTTGAAGCTTGTGAGTTAATGCTATCGTCTAACGAAAATACAATAGAACTGGCTATCTACGATACAGATATTGAATCTGTAAAACGCGAAAAAGAAATTAAGAAACGTCAACCTACTTTAGCGGTAAAACCCAAAGAGCGCCACGTTGCTAAATTTGAAGTTGATCTGCATATTCATAATTTAACATCGTCTAATAAGCACATGTCTAATTACGAAATGCTTAACCTTCAATTAGATACAGCAAAACGTCAATTAGAATTTGCTATAAAAAAACGCATTCCTAAAATGGTGTTTATACACGGAGTTGGCGAAGGTGTTTTGCGCCAAGAGTTAGAAACCTTACTAGGTAGATACAACACTATAAAATTTTACGATGCCGATTATAAAACCTACGGACTCGGAGCTACAGAGGTTAGAATATTTCAAAATACAAATACTTAATTTTTAATCGTCATTTACAGTTGTAAAATCTGTTGAAACACCTTCAAAAGTACCAAGCTGAATTTCGGTAGAGTTAATAACTTCTAAACCAGCATTTATAACGGTAAACTTTGTATAAATAACTCTGGTGTAAGTATTATCTATAAACCCAGAATCTGCGAAAGCCTCTACTGCATTTGTGCCATTGTACAAATAACGGTAAATAGCATTTCCATTGGTATCTGTAACAATATCTGCAAGATCTCTTGGGTTTTCGTTCTCGTTAGAATCTTCTAATCGGGTTAGTACATTATCTCCATCATCATCATCATCTAAATAATTTGGTAGCGTATCTCCATCTGTATTTAGAGGATTTGTAAACGGATTATTGTCTCCGTCGGTGTTAGCGTCTTCAAACTTAGTTTTTACATTATCATTATCATCATCTTCATCTAAATAATCAGGAATACCATCTGAGTCAAAATCATCGTCTTCATAATCACCATTATTGTTACGGTCTTCATTTATACTTGGTATGCCATCATTATCATCATCAATAAATGAAACGTCAACTTTTACAGTACCACTAGTGGCTTCATTATTTTGCAGTACCACCAAATCTGGGTCAGAGACTTCATTACAGAGTACATTACCCAAGTTATTGTTGTAAGTTCTGTAATAAAACTGTGTTTCGTTAGGTATAGTTAATTGTATAGCTGTATCTGTAGCATCGGTAAACAAATAATCGCTTGTAGGTTTTGGTAGTGTTAAAATTAGTGCCTCACTAGGGTTAGTGCGTGTTGTGTATAGCAAATAATGGTTTTCAAAATTATCGCAACGCTCTAGAGTGTCATCAAAATCTAAACTTAACGTAATAATATCTCCATCATCACAAGATGAAATAAATACGAAGCAAACTATTATAAGAAAACGTTTCATAAATTCAATTTTAAACAAAAATAAGTGATTTGTAAAATTATAACGTTGAATATCAATAATAATTTTATTGCATTATGTTTGTAATATGAAAACTATATATTTAGATAATGCTGCAACGACCTCTGTGAGGCCAGAAGTTGCACAACGAATGTTGCAAGTGCTAAACACTAATTTTGGTAATCCGTCTTCTACACATAGTTTTGGGCGAAGTGCTAAAGCATTGTTAGAGCAATGCCGAAAAAATATTGCCAGTTATTTTAATGCCTCTGCTGCCGAAATTATTTTTACTTCTGGCGGTACAGAAGCCGATAACTTAGCATTACGAAGTGCCGTTAGAGATTTAGGAGTTACAGATATTATTACTTCTAAAATTGAACATCATGCCGTATTACACACCGCAGAACAATTACAAAAAGAATATAATGTAAATGTACATTTTGTAAATTTAAACTCTTGTGGCACACTAAATTACACCCACTTGGAGCAACTTTTACAAGCAAGCAATAAAGCCATAGTAAGTTTAATGCACATTAATAACGAAATTGGTGCTATTTTAGATATAAAGCGGGTTGCTAATTTATGTAAAATGCACAAAGCTCTGTTTCATACAGACACGGTACAATCTGTTGGACATTATAAAATAGATTTAAATGAAATTTCTATTGATTTTTTAGCTGCAAGCGCACATAAATTTCATGGGCCAAAAGGTGTTGGTTTTTGTTTTGTAAGAAAAGAATCGGGTTTAAAACCTTTAATTTTTGGTGGCGAACAAGAGCGAGGTTACAGAGCTGGCACAGAATCTTTACACAATATTGCTGGCATGGAAGAGGCTCTACGTCTCACTTACACAAATTTAGAAGTTGAAAGACAACACATTTTAGATTTAAAACACCATTTTATTTCACAATTAAAAGAAAACGTAAAAGGTGTTAGTTTTAATGGTAACTGTGAAGATTTGGTAAATAGTACCTATACTTTAGTTAATGTGTGTTTGCCAATTGCACCAGAAAAAGCGCCAATGCTTCAATTTCAGCTCGACTTAAAAGGTATTGCATGCTCTAAAGGGAGTGCCTGCCAAAGTGGAAGTGGTAAAAACTCGCATGTTTTAACCGCAATTTTATGCGACGATAAATTGAAACAACCCTCTGTTCGTTTTTCATTTAGTATATACAATACAAAAGAAGAATTAGATTTTGTGGTTGGGGTTTTGCGTGAGTTTGTATAATTTTTGCAAAAGCAGTAATTAGATTAAAACCTAGCAGACAACCTAATATTAAAAACTCTAGGAGTTAAATAATTTGGTATTGCAAACTGACGTTTACTATACACATCTCTCACCCAAGTATTGGTAATTGAGTTTTGGTTACCAAACATATTATAGATTTCAAAACCAAGAGATAGTTCTTTAAAGGCTTTTTTCCATTTAGCACTATACGTTTTTTGAGCATCTACTAATAGGTAAGAAATCCCTAAATCGGCACGTCTGTAATCTCTTAATCTAATTTGGTAGTTGTACGGATCTGCATAACTTGGTGAGCCACCTGGCACACCCGTGTTATACACCAAATTTAAGTACATTTTTAAATCTGGTATATTAGGTACATAATCTTGAAACAGAATACCAACCTTTAAACGTTGGTCTGTTGGGCGAGCAATATACCCACGATTATCTATGTTTTCTTCGGTTTTTAAATACCCCAAACTAAACCAAGATTCTGTACCAGGCACAAATTCGCCATTTAAACGTAAGTCTAAACCATAAGCATAAGCTTTTGCATTATTGTTGGCACTGTAACGGATTCTTACATTTTCTAGCGTATATGGATTAACATCTGTTATGCCTTTATAATAGGCTTCAGTAACGAGTTTAAAAGGTCTATCCCAAATTTCAAAACTATATTCATTACCTAATACTATGTGATACGATTTTTGAGCCTTTACATTGGGTTGTACTACACCAGACGAGTCTCGCAATTCTCTATAAAAAGGCGGTTGGTAATACAGACCACCAGCAACTCTGAAGAGCATATCTTTATCCCAATTGGGTTTAATTGCAAATTGCCCACGACCACTAATTACAGATTGGTTGGCTGTTTTTATGGCATTACCACTAACAGACCAATTATGAAATCGTCCACCAACGTTATAAAATACCTCATTATCTCCCCAAGTTGTACGTTTGCTATATTGAGCAAAAGCTTGTAAGCGGTTAATTTGTATGTTATTTAAAGCTCTAATATTTTCAAAAGCAGTTAAGGGTCCAGTAAAAGGCGCGTAAGGTTGTTGGTTGGGTAAGGCAAAATTTGGCGGACGAATAGAAAACCCAGCAGAATCTATAACTTCGTATTCTACCAAACGATCTCTAATATCTTCGTGTGTGTACTTTACAGACCATTCAGCTGTACTTTCGTCATCTATTTTATAATCTCCACGATGTTCTGCATTAATAATAAATGCGTCTAAATTATTACGTGCATGCGTTAATTGTGAGCCAATACCTTCGCTAAATTCAACTTCGCCCAAATTGTCATCGCCAATATTAGTATTTACTTCACCCAAACGGTATTGTGCAAAAATATCAAAGTACTCTTGTTCGGTAGTATGGTAAGCGGATCCAATTAATTTTAAGGTTAAGTCGTCATTTACAAAGTAATTGGCTTTAAAAGCCCCAAAATACGTTTGGTATTTATCTTTTTCTTGCCCTTCATAAAATACTAATAAAGCAACAGGATCTTGTAATGTACCAAAGTTAGTTTGCCTATTTTCTGGCTGAAAATTGTATGTATTGGAAGACATATTTCCAAGAAAATTTAAATGAAATTTACTCGAAAAACGATAGGTTAAATACGTTTGTGCATCTGCAAAAACAGGTTCTACATTGCCATTAGTTTCTAAACTATTTAAAATTAAGCTATTATCTCTATAACGCACACCTGCAATGCCAGAAAATTTACCATCTTTAGAAACCGTTTCGGCGGCAATACTTCCGCCAAGTAGGCTTACATCTGTTTTAATACCAAAACCCACAGGATTTTTATAAGTTATATCTAAAACAGAAGATAATTTATCTCCATATTTTGCCTGAAAACCACCAGCAGAAAAATTGACGTTTTGCACCAAATCGGTATTTACAAAACTTAGACCTTCTTGGTTACCAGACCGAACTAAAAATGGTCTATACACTTCAATTTCGTTTACATAGACTAAGTTTTCATCAAAGTTTCCACCACGTACAGAATATTGTGTGCTTAACTCGTTAGATATACTTACACCTGGTAGTGTTTTTAAAATATTTTCTACACCAGGTTGTGCGCCTTTTATAGTTCTAATTAACCTTGGAGAAATAGTAGTAACTCCGTTTACAGATTGCCTAGTATTTGTATTAATAACTACAGTAGCAATTTGCTCTATATCGGTTTTCATTACAGGGTTGTATTCTGTTTCCTGTCCGTTTTTGAGGTTAAATTTTTGTTCAATACGTTTGTGAGACAAATGTGTAAAAACAATGGTTAACTCTGTATTTGCAGTTACTTGTAACTCATAAAAGCCATTTTTATTTGTGGCAGTACCTTTGCCAGTATTCGTTTTTATGTTAACATTGGTTATAGGCATGTTATATTCATCTAAGATAACACCTCTAATCGTTGCAGATTGCGAAAAAGTAAGGCAACTAAACAGTAGGCCAAGTAAGCTAATAAGGTATATGCGTTTCAAATGTTTTGTTTTTTATTTTCTAAAAAATGTAGCTTCAAATGTAGAACTATTTCCAACATTATCTGTAACAATTAATTTAAATTCGTTCTTAGTATCTTTAACGACATTATCATTAAAATCGTGTGTGAGTGTCTTTGTTTTATAATCATACTCCATTAAAACCCACTTACCGTTTACTGTTGCTCGGTATTTGCTAATACCAGATAAATCGTCTTCAATTTTCAGTTTTAAGTAACGGTATTTACTAATCCATTTTTTATTTTGAAAATTAATAGGCTTTATAGTAGGCGATACCGTATCTATTGCTAAAGTATAGGTGCCAAAAACTTTAGTACCTGCACTTAGTATATTTCCTTTTTGTGTTGTACGAACATACGTAGGTGTTTTGTAATAGCCATATAACCTTGCAATAAATATTTTATCTTGATGCTCAGTTTTGTAATTACTAATATCGTAGTTAATATAAAAGTTTTTTTGAAGCGGAATCCTATCTTCATGTAAATAAATAGTATCGCTATTTACTTTAAAATCTATGTAAGTATCCTCGTAAACTGTGTTTTTATAAAAGTTTACGGTTACATTATTAGCTGTAAGTTGGGTTGTTTTATCACTATAAATTAATGCCTTTTTAGAAACATCTATAACTGGTTTCTTTTTAAAGCTATGGTATTTACCGTTTACAGGAATGCTAACCCAAGTTTCATTTTGCTTATAATCTCTAATTCTAATTTTATAAACTGAAGCCGTACTGTCTTCAACCGAAACATAACCATTGTCGTTAACAGCTTTATAAAGACTTAAAGGATTGTTTTTTTGAATAAATAACTTCTGAATTTTAGATTTCTTTTGTTTAAAGTAAGCATAATCAATTAATCGCTTAATATGTTTAGATTCGCTAAAACTAAAGCGTTTAAAATCTATTTCAAGACTTTTATTACCATTAAAAAAAGTCTGAATATTGCTAACACCATTTTTATTTGGTGCTAAATCTAACCGATCATAAGTACTAATACCAAACCCAATAGTGCCATAGGCCGAAATTTTTTCAACCTCGTAATCTCCATTTTTTTGCGGAATTAAACGCAAAGGCACACGCCTATTTTTACCATTTATACTGGCATTTTTATCTTTTGGGTAAGCATACACACCAGATACAAAAGGTGCTTTAGTGTCTTTAACATCAATACCAAAAAGCATTGGGTTTATTGGTCGCTCTGCATTATCTCTAATTTCGAAATGTAAATGTGGCCCACCAGAACTACCCGTATTACCCGAATAGCCTATGATTTCGTTAGGTAAAATAGTAAGTTCTTTAGAATTTAGAAACACCTCCACCTCAAAACTTTCTTTATCGTATTGGCATTGCTTAATGTAGTTTTCTATGCGTTCAGAAAATTTTTGAAGATGCGCATAAACAGATGTATAACCATTTGGGTGTGTAATATAAATAGCTTTACCATAACCAAAATGCGAAATTTTAATTCTGCTCACATAGCCTTCTGCTGCGGTATAAACTTTTAAACCTTCCTTTCGTTGCGTTTTAATATCTAAACCCGCATGAAAATGAGATGAGCGCAACTCACCAAACGTGCCAGATAATACCAAAGTAATATCTAATGGAGGTCTAAAATAATCTTGTGGATACTCAGATTGCGCATAAGACGCACAGGTTATAATAAGAAATAATAAAAAAAGTTTCATACATTAATACAATTGTAGCTAAAGTATTAATTTGATTAGTAATTACAAACTTTAAACACAAACAATATAAAAATATCTGCAAAAGAATTGTGTTTTATCATTTGGTATGTTAACTTTGTTTCGATAAGTATTGAATTACTTTTAATGAGTAAGATTGAAGACATTGTTGATGCATTAGAAATTAAAATAAGCAAGGTTTTAGAGAAACAAAAAACTTTAAAACAAGCAAATATTAAACTTTCAGAAGCTTTAGAACTGCACCAACAAAGGCTTTTTCTGCAACAAGAGGAAATAACTTCTTGGAAAGAAAAATATGAAACACTCAAAATAGCCAATTCAATGCTTGGTAGTGACGAAAATAAACGAGAAACAAAGCTTAAAATAAATACACTTATTAGAGACATAGACCATTGTATTGGTCAACTCTCAGAGTAAGTTGTAAATGAGATGAAATGTCTAATCAGTTTAAAATTAAACTTTCTATTGCAAATAGGGTATATCCGTTGATGATTAATCCAAGCCAAGAAGAAGGTTTGCGAAAAGCCGCAAAAAAAATTGAGGTAATGATTAGTCAATTTGAGCAAGACTATTCTGTAAGAGACAAGCAAGATGTATTAGCAATGTGTGTATTACAACTTGCAGCTTTAGCAGAACAAAAGTCAATAGATAAAGAATTTGTAAATGAAGAAGTTAAAGTAAAGCTAGAGACTTTAGATCAACTTCTACAAGCGCATATTTAACTCGTACGTTCTTATAAATAAACAAAAGTTACTGCCTACATTAGTTACATTTTTTGATAAACTCAACAATCAATTCTTTAAAAAGGGTGAGTTTAAGTTGTAAAACCGTGCTGCTAGTATTAAACTTGTTTTAATATTTTAGGCAGATTTTTGACCAGCTTGTTAGCCCTAAACTTGTATTTTAAGGAGTTTATACAAAACCGCTAACCGATGTAGGCTTTTTTTATAGACAATACTAATCAAAAAAATAAAAAAATGGATACTACAATTATATACAGTATTGGTGGTGTAATATTAGGCTTAATATTAGGTTATGCAATTGCAAAATATTTAGAAAAAAATAATGCTTCAAAACTGATTAAAGACGCAGAAAATGAAGCAAATTTAATTATTAAGGAGGCAAAATCTAAAGGTGAGAACTTAAGAAAAGCAAAAGAATTAAAAGCAAAAGAGAAATTTATAGAGCTTAAGGGTGAGCATGAAAAAGTTATTTTATCGCGAGATAAAAAAATGGCAGAAGCAGAAAAGCGTATAAGAGACAAAGAATCTCAAATTTCTAACGAACTTTCAAAATCAAAAAAAACAAATCAATCTTTAGAAGCTAAAGTAAAAGATTACGATTTTAGGTTAGAGTTTGTTGACAAAAAGAAAGACGAGTTAGATAAAGCACACAAAAACCAAGTAAAACAGCTAGAGGTTATTTCTCAGTTATCCGCAGAAGATGCAAAACAGCAATTAATTGAATCTCTAAAAGAAGAAGCTAAAACCGATGCAATGGCTTTTGTGCAAAACCACGTAGAAGAAGCAAAATTAGCAGCAGAACAAGAAGCAAAAAAAATTATTATTAACACCATACAGCGCATTGGTACAGAAGAAGCCGTAGATAACTGTGTCTCTGTATTTAACATAGAATCTGACGATGTTAAAGGTAGAATTATTGGTAGAGAAGGTAGAAACATTAGAGCAATTGAAGCTGCAACTGGTGTTGAAATAATTGTAGATGACACACCAGAAGCTATAATATTAAGTTGCTTTGATTCTGTAAGACGAGAAATTGCACGTTTATCTTTACACAAGCTGGTAACAGATGGCAGAATTCACCCAGCCAGAATTGAAGAAGTTGTAAGAAAAACCGAAAAACAAATAGAACAAGAAATTATTGAAGTTGGTAAACGTACCGTTATAGATTTGGGTATTCATGGGTTAAACCCAGCATTAATTAAAATGGTTGGCCGTATGAAATACCGATCGTCTTACGGGCAAAATTTACTACAACACTCTCGTGAGGTAGCAAAACTTTGTGGTGTAATGGCAGCAGAATTAGGTTTAAACCCTAAATTAGCAAAACGTGCAGGTTTACTACACGATATTGGTAAAGTACCATCTGCAGAAGCAGATATAGAAACACCACATGCCATATTAGGTATGCAATGGGCAGAAAAGCATGGTGAGAAACCAGAGGTTTGTAACGCAATAGGGGCACACCACGACGAAATAGAAATGACAACATTATTGTCTCCAATAGTACAAGTTTGCGATGCTATCTCTGGCGCAAGACCAGGAGCAAGACGACAAGTTTTAGATTCTTACATACAACGACTAAAAGATTTAGAAGATGTTGCCTTTGGTTTTAAAGGAGTAAAGAAAGCATACGCTATACAAGCAGGTAGAGAATTGCGTGTTATTGTAGAAAGCGAAAAAGTATCTGATGATAATGCCGCAAATTTATCTTTTGAAATCTCACAGAAAATTCAAACAGATATGACGTATCCAGGACAAGTAAAAGTAACTGTTATTAGAGAAACTAGAGCTGTTAATATAGCAAAGTAATGTAATACCAAGCTATAATTAATCATTTTTTACTTAAAATAAAAAGCAAAACCCATATCATAAAATTTTGATATGGGTTTTTTATATGCTTTTCTTTCAAAAGAAATATGTTTAATTGCAAATCAATTATTTACCAAACAAACCTCCTAAAAGACCACCAAGTCCGCTTTCGTTTTTGTTACCACCTAAAACCATACCAGCAACATCGTCAATAACACTACCGTCACCATCTGCATCTAAAACTTTTTCTAGAAAACTTTGCTCATTTTTAGTTTCATTGCCGCCTAGTAATCCTCCTAAAAGTCCACTTAAATCATTTTGAGAACTAAGGCTGTTTTGCTTAGCTTGTTTACCTAAAACACCCATTAGTATTGGTGCAGCTACTTTAAGAATTTGTCCAACTGACCCAGCATCTAAACCAGATTTTTGACCAATAACTTGTTCTACACCTTGTTGTTTTTGTCCTAAGATATGACCAAGTATTTTACCACCTTCATTAGTAACACTCTCATCGACACCACCACCAAATAAACCGCTTAGGTTATCTAATATGCTTCCATCGTGTTTATTGTTTAAAGCTCCCATAATACCTTGCGCACCATCTGGCGTAGAGGCATTTCGCTCCATCGCTTTCATAAGCACTGGTAAAGCCATAGTTAATACGCTACTTGTTTTATTTGGATCTGTTCCGGTAGAACCAGAAACACCGCTAATGATTGTTTTTCCTAAGTCGCTGTTTAATACATCTAAAATTCCTGCCATTGTTTTATAATTAG